>NZ_JTKZ01000790.1:0-12535 GCF_000799035.1 Delftia sp. ZNC0008 | reverse complement strand
TAACATAGCGATTAATGGGGGGGAGTATATATAAAAAAATATTTTCTTTTACTAATTACTTTATAGTTTAATAGCAAGCCACACTAATAGCCATAGCAACGTGAACACTGGGTTAATAACCAATAGCAATAACAACAATGCTATACTTGGACTAATGAACAACATAATAATAAATAAAGATAATATAATCATTTGCTTCTCCCCTTGTCTTATAGCAGTAGTAGGAATCGAACCTACGTTTACCATTAGACTATACTGCTAACTATGACTAACTATCAGTAGCTGGCATCTTATTATAGAGCAGTAGGGAATCGAACCCTACACCACGTTAGTACACCTTATTACTCTAACCAGCTGTCACTTAGTTATGCCTGTGACACTTTAATACACTAGGACTTTCGTTAGCTGATATAACCGTGCACCAGTTATCTGTATAGTTGTGCCATAGCTTAACACTTCGTCTATGGACTATACACCACTCATCAGGATAGCTGGACTCGAACCAACACTACATGTTCCCAAAACACGCATGCTACCATTAACACTATATCCTGTTACTATATGCCATAATACGCTCAATACCTAGAACTATAACTTATAACATATAATAAAATAAAGGAGAACACGAACAGTAGGAATCGAACCCACGTTTACAGGTTTGGAATCTGTAGCATTACCATTATACTATGTTCGCTAGATACAAAGGGCTGTTAGTTGCTAGTACTCATTTAATCAAACAGTATGCTTTACAGTTTGCACCCTATGCTTGGCTGTCAACTCTATGACATTTAAGTACCGTCAATCAGTACACCTATTCTTTTAATTCAAAACGTTTAATACTCCAGCCACTACCAATAAGATAGATGTAAATACACTTAGCATAATAGCTAGATAGTCATGGCGATAATACCACTCCTTAAAGTTGGTAACCGAACCTACACCATATAAAATGCCAAGAATAATCAAGGCAATATTAATTACAATCATTCATTCTCCTGACTTTCTACATAGAGTAAGATACAGAACGCGTCTGCCATGTCGTCGTTGATATCATTATCAGGTACTATGTTATAGCTCTTGAGTATCTCAATGCTTTGTACTTTTCGCAATGCACTCTTACCTTTAATTAGATGATACCCACACCATTTACTGTTTGGTACATCAACATAGCCAATGTTATGACGGTTACGCATGACACCCAAGAATGAACCGTTAGCTCTAATCAATGAGATGTTTCCCTTAGACTTGAACGTGATAATAGGTTCTTCAATATAAATAAAGTAGTCAAATAAATTGTAATGCTCAATAATTTCTGTTATACCGTCAGCAATAAGCTTGGCACGTTCCAAAGGATCTTTACTTTTACCACCTGCAATTGAACCGACTACATACTCATTTGTCAAAGGATTACGAAATGCGTAACCAGTATTAGAGGTGCTAAAGTCAATAGCTAAGGCTTTGCTCATAAATCAGAACTCAATTCAATATAAAGCTCTTTAGTAATTTCTCCAATATCAAATAAGTGCTTAACATAGTGTTCATATTCAATCGGAGTCAATACTTCTTTTTGTGCTAAAATATGCTCTTTATTCATTTCTTTATTCTCCCTTAAAAATTAAAGCTGTATCAAGATTAATCAAACCACATTCAACAGCGTTAAGTAAGAACTCGTTAAAGTCAACTTCTGACAATGTCTCTTGCTTAAATAGTAGCTGTTCCTCTGTCATTTGCTTTCCTCTCTCAACTTGATATATATATTATATCAAATGCACTTTTCAGGTTTGGTTTATCCTCTGTTATGTAAGCTATGATTGACTTTGTAGGCATTTTGTGTTATACTATTTATAGGAGGTAACTATGGCTAGAGATAAATATCTGATGTACTTACGACAACAGGAATACAAGAAACGTATTAAAATTAAAGTAGTTAATACAAGAGCTAGAATGAACAGAGAATACATGAATCAACCAGAAGTAGACAAGGAAACATTAGAACTATGGAATAGTCAGCCAGCAATACATTTTGATTTAGGGAAAAATAAATAAATTATATTAAAAAAATAATTGCCACCTTAGTGGCTTTTGTTTTACGCTTAACCGCAATTTGACTAGAAGTGGCAGAAAGTAAGTGCATTGTGTGTCCTGTTTGTAAAGTATGGTATCAGTAAGCACAATTAGCTTATTGTTTGATTGATTAGGTGATTTATAACTTAGAGCTTTCCAACTCGTAAAAAAATAATTATTAGTGTCCGAAATTAAAGATTAATATATTCTACTACGTTTTTTTTGCACATTAAAGTTAAAGATGTTAAATACACAAGAAAAATAAAATGTACGGAAAAATAATTATTAGTGTACCAAATTAAATGTTAATATATTCTACTACGTTTTTTTTGCACATTAAAAAATAGCTAAAACCGAACAATAAATGTCAATAAATATGTACAAGCATAAAAACAATAGTTATTTCCGAACAATATTTTTATTCTTGACAAGTCTAAAATAAAAGTATATAATTAATTTATCATCAAGAAAGGAGGTAAAAAAATGGCTAGACCTAAACAAGAATTTTGTTCTAATTGTAACGGAGAAAACCCAAAATGTAAATATAAAGAGTCTGGTCGTAAATGTCGTGTTGGTAAAGCTAAAGGCAAAGCTAAAGGTAAGGCAATTTCAAAAGAAACAATAGAAAAAAGAGACAATTATGATTCGCTTCTGGGAGATTTACACACAGATTACTTAAATTTTATGTATGATAGAGCATTTAAATACTCAATAAACAAAGAAACAAATAAAGTTGAGTATGAACAAAAGTTTCATACAGTTTATTCTTTCGAAAGATATTTAAACAACATTAATCAAAAATCACTGGCAAGTTGGGCTAGAAGAAAATATGGAAAAAATATGAAAAACTTTAACACAAAAACAAATAAAATGGCATCTGATGAATATGAAAAAATCATTTATAGAAAAACTTATGGCAAAAAAGATGACGCTATAAGAGAAAAATTAAATAACGAACAACCCAAAACAACGGATGAAATAGAAAAACTTCGTCTTAAACAAGAACAAGTTTCTAAAAATATTATTAGAACTCAATCATTAGAAGAAGCGATTGTAACAGCTAATGAAATCGAACGCAAACTTAAAGAATGTGATTTAAAAAGCATGACAGACGAAGAAGCCTTGAAAGAAATTGCTGATTTAGCTAATGAAATTGATTTATCTTGGTTCAAATAATATCTAAACGATTAAATCAAGATAGTATAAACAAATTCATAAAAGAAAAAAATGGAATTAAGTATTGACAAATATAAAATAATTTGATATCATGATATAAGAAAAGGAGAAATAAATGAAAATTTACTATGTGGCACTAACAACTGATAAAGACACAGTGGCTAAAAATTATAGCGGAAAACGATTATCTCTTTATACAAAAAAACACGAAGCTATTAAGACTTGTGTTTTATTAAATTATCAATGGGAGCTATTTTTCGGAAATGGAGCAAAAGAAGAAAAGCCGTTCAAAGTTTATTGCGTAGAATCAGAGCCAATGGAGGTAACTAGTGACTAAATTGAGAAAAAACCAGGTGGCATTAGTCGTAGGATTAAAAAAGGTTATAAATTGAGAGGCATGAAAGTTGAATTTATTTGATAAAGTAAGTACAGCTAAGGAGCTTAATAGGTTTAAGGCTTGACTTTTCAAGTCTTTTTTGTTATTATATACTAAAGGAGAAAGAAATGAAGTTTAATGATGAATTATATAAAAAAGTGTTAGAAAGATACACATTAACAAAAGACGGAAAACTATTTTCTAAAAACGGTAAACAAAAAAAAGAGAGCAAAGATAAAGACGGTTATTATCAATTTTCAGCAAGTTTTGATAATAGAACTTTGAAAGTGAAAAAACATAGATTATTAGCATTCGCTTTTATTCCTAACCCAGAAAATAAAAAAATAGTAAACCATATTGACGGAAACAAGCAAAATAACGATTTAAATAACCTAGAATGGTGTACTAGCCAAGAAAATACATTACACGGAATATATGTATTGAAAACTATAAACCAAAAGGGGAGAATTAAAAAGTGACCAATATATTTGAAAAAGTACAGACAGCCAAGCACTTAAAAGAGCGTGAAGACTTAATAAATTTAAAAGATGACTGGCTTATTGATACGTTAATGCCAAGTTCACAAGCTGGAATACTTGTAGCTCCATTTAAGTCATTTAAAAGCTCTCTAGCAATGCACATGGCTTTAATGGTATCGCAAGGGTTACCTTTTTTTGGTTATGATACAAAGCGAAGCAAGACACTATACATAGACAATGAAGATACTGACAGAGAGTTAAACAAAAGGCTTAGAAATAAAGATAATGCACCAGAAGACTTACATTTTTTGACAGGTGGAGAGTTTATGCTTGATGATTCGCACCACATGAACTTATTATATGAATACATTAAAGAAAATGATATAAAATTCGTGATCTTGGATAATTTAATGACAATGCTAAGAAATGGAGACATTATCTACGGTAAAGACTTTGAACCAATGCTTAGGAGAATTACACGCTTAAAGTTACTTTTCCAAGACGTTACTTTCTTGTTAGTAGCTCATGCAAACAAATCAGCTTATGCAAACTCAATGGACGATAAAGCATATATGGTAAAGCCTAGTGACGCCTTGGGTGGTTCTACTCTAACAGCATGGGCAGAATTTATGTTAATGTTAAGCCCTAAACGTGGCAAGCATAACGACTTCTCTAAGTTATCAGTCAAAGCGCGTGGATATCAGTTTGACGATGATTTAAACTTTTCATACGTTGATTCAGTATTCACTTGCGTCAATAAATCAAAAAAAGAACCAGATAGCGAACTAGTGGAAAAAGTAAAGGCTGAAACTCCAATCGAAACGACGAAAGAATCGGCACAGGCTTTCTTAGACTTAGCTAAAGAGAAAGGAAAAGTAACAGAAAATGAGTGATAAAAAATACGTTGTTTATTACCATGAAAAAGTAAATGAATACTTCTATGACTATTATTCAAGGTTTAACATGAATGAACAATATTCAAAACCTGTTTTATACAGTGATGACTTTAAATTAATAGAGAGAGCAAAAAATGAACTCAATGAACGACTACAAGAACAAAGCTATTATTTTACACGCTGAAGTGTACGGTTGGTTATATCGTGCATTAGATGAAATGGTAAAAGCAGAATGGCATAATGACGAACTTTTCAAAGTATGGCTTGGACGTGCTGAATTTCTAGTCAGACAGTCGAAAAAATTGCATGCAGCTTGCGAAAATGATTATTCTAAGCGTGCATTGATTAGGGCATTACAATTAAAAGTAGAAATAAATAAAAAAATATCATCTAATATTTGACAACGATAATTAATTTTGGTATAATAGTATATATAGAAATAAAGGAGAACTAACAAATGGTAGTCAAATTAACGCAAAAACAAGCTGATTATCTTGAAACTTTTGGAAACCTTGAAGATGAAATAAACAAAAAACGAGCGCTTTGTCACATCACTCGTTTTGGTTATGGATACAATTGGATAGGCGGCGATAAATGTCCAAGTAGTGCTTTTGAGTGTTACGAGCAATTGAAAATGGTTGAAGCTGTCATTAACGGTTATGAAGTTATTGAACCTAAATTTAAGTTTTATAACTTTTCTGATAGTAGCGGAGGAACTGCATTATATTATGCTGGACAGTCTAAACAATTAACAAAATTCGAGCAAGATGCTCTTGAAGTTAAAGAGGGGAGCGAGGAATATAAAGCTTTGTTAGCTTTAGGTTTCGTTGAAGAAGAAGTATGATAACATCTTTTGAATCACTAGCTGAAAGACGATTGATAACTCTTAATTATCACAAAAAGGATAGTCAGCAGTACATCAACAGCTTAAATTACTTTGAATATGCTAGAATGTACTTTGAAAAAAATGGCTTTCCTGATGATAACAGACGAGTTTATCAAAGTGGCAAGCGAAAAGGCCAAAAAGTTAGTTGGTCTGATAAAGAGGAAAAACAGCAGAAAGACGATATTAGAAAGTTCATATATGAAAAGCAACTACAAAAGTTTAAGGGCAGAAGAAAAAGCTAGTAAACATTACGCTAGAGGTGTCAGAAAGCTATCTAAAGAGCTTGAGGAAATGAACGAAACAAAGTATAGGGCAGAGCCTAACGAGTGCTTATATGGCTTGATAAGCGAATTATGGAGCTATTGGGGTAAAGGTTGGATCCTGCCTATGCTTAAATATAATATTGAAATTACAAGACAAGGCGACGTCTTCATTGTAGAAAGAGGAGTAAATGGAAACAATTAATATTAAATTTGATGAAAAACAGCTAGAAGAAGTTGTGAAAAAAGTTACTGAAAAACTTAAAAAAGAGAAAGATTCAGATACAGCAAAGGAAAAAGTGTCAGTAATGTATTTAGAATTTAATGAAGCAAATCATGCAAGCGAGAAAGGTAAACTTTACTTTGGGCATGCTTTTCACACTTTGTCAAAAAAGTATGCTTCGGAGTTTTATTTATCTAGTGAATCTGATTTGACAAAAGCCTCAGAGCTTAAAAGCCAAGGTTGGAGAGAAGAGGTTATCGAATGAGTGTATTTGAAGAACTAAGCGTTATTAATGTAAATGATAAGAAAAGCAAAAAGAATAATTTAGATTATCTTAGTTGGGCATATGCATGGTCTGAAGTTAAAAAAGTATATCCTGAAGCTAACAGTAAAGTTTATGAAAATGAACAAGGGTTAAATTATCACACAGACGGTCGCACAGCATGGGTTAAGGTTGGTATGACTATTGAGGGCTTGGAGCACATTGAATACTTGCCTGTAATGGACTATCGTAACCAATCTATCCCAGTTGAAAAACTGACTTCTATGGACGTAAATAAAGCCATTCAGCGTGGACTAGTTAAGGCAATTGCTCGTCATGGTTTAGGGCTATATATTTATGCAAATGAAGATTTACCAGTTCTAACAGAAGAACAAAAAGAGCTTGAAGCAGAAAAACAACGACTTAGAGAGATTCAGCCACTTATAAAACGAGCTGAACAACTAGGATACCAAAATATTGACAGCTTGAAAAATAAGACTAAAAAAGAAATTACCGACATCATGAAGATTTGGTTAGCACAGCAAGAAACAGAAAAAGGGGAATAATTAAATGGCAATCATCACAGTAACAGCACAAGCGAATGAAAAAAATACACGTACAGTAAGTACAGCAAAAGGCGATAAGAAAATTATTTCAGTCCCATTATTTGAAAAAGAAAAGGGATCTAACGTAAAAGTTGCGTACGGTTCGGCTTTCTTGCCTGATTTCATTCAATTAGGTGACACAGTAACGGTCAGCGGTCGTGTACAAGCCAAGGAATCAGGAGAATACGTAAATTATAACTTTGTTTTCCCTACGGTTGAAAAAGTATTTATCACTAATGATAATAGTAGTCAATCACAAGCTAAACAAGACTTATTTGGTGGTTCTGAACCTGTTGAAGTTGATGAATCAGAACTTCCTTTCTAGAAAGGTGGTTACATGTACACAGAAGAAGAGAGAGAGCAAATTATCGACATCGTGGATAAAATGAGCTTATTAAGACAAGACTTTGACGGAGCTTTCGCTTGGATCAAGGAAAACGTATCAATGCCATTTGACTTTGACGGAGAACAGCAATTTATATCAGAATTGAAGCAGTTAGTTAAAATTAACGCTTTAAAGTTTGGTAAAATATATGAGGGAGTATTAAATTGACAACATTAAGAGAGCTACACAAAAAACTTAAAATTAAACAAACGCTTGACAACTATGTACGCAACACAAATAAAAAATATAAACATAACTTTGTGGCTGATGAAATTCTTGGCGAGGGAATGGCTAAACTGATCGAGCTTAATACACAAGGCAAACTTGGACGACATGCACAGCAAATTGCTTATATTAACCATAATTTGAGCTTACAGCGACAAAAGGAACAACTGGAACAAGTTAACGAACGACTTGCTAAACGTGCTGAGAAAGCCCAAAAATTGCTTGACACGGAACTTCTGAAAGATAGCTACATCGAAACGCTTGAAATGTTTAGTAAATACCATTCAGCAAAATATAATATGTGGGACGAACCAGAAACTCCAACTAAAGTGATTGAGTTCATGGAAAAGAATGGAGTTAAACAAGGTAAATGGCTACGTCCTGAAGGAGTTGACGCTTGGTTCAAAGAACGAATCATTTGGTTCAAGAATAAATTGAAAGAACAATAATATTAAGAATAAAAACTTTAGGCTTGACAGCTTAGAGCTTTTTTGATATAATAATACATATAGTTAAAGAAAGGAGGTAATAAAATGATTTTAATACAATGCGTAACCTGTGGGTCTTCAAGTTTCACTAATGGTAAATGTGATTATTGCGGTAACAAGTACGAAGTAAATGAAGACAAAATATTTTACGGCAATTCGAAAGAAGATGATTCATCATTAGATGAGGATATAACCTTTCAAGAAACTCCTGCTGGTAAATTAATACTAAAAATCATGATCTATACTTTAATATCTATTGTTTGGTTTGCGATAACTGTATTCATTCCACCGCTATTTATAATAACAATTATTTTATTAGTAGTCTATGGGACTTATCGCTTGATAAATAAAAAGAAATAGCTTATAATAAGGTATAGAATAAACTAGAAAGGTAACAATGAAACAAAAATACTTTAATGACAAAAGATATTGCCACTGCTTCGATATACCAATGAGTAATGGTTTAGGAGTTTGCAAAGATTGTAGAGGATACGTGAACATCTGTTATAGTTGCGATCGCTGTCTACACTGCTGGTTTACATCACAGGTTGAACTATTTACCGAATATGATGAACCTAAGTTGCTGGAACTTATAGAAAACTGGAATAAATTTTACCAAACTAGAAAGACAATAAATAATGCTTAGTTTAGACGAGAAGAAAATCAGAAAAGGTAAACCTATTGGATTACCATACCAAGGAAGCAAGAAAAAGATAAGCAAGAAAATAGTTGAGATTATCAAACAGAACTTTGGCACAGACAAGCCGATATACGACATCTTCGGAGGAGGCGGAGCAATTACATCCGAATGTATTTTAAATGGCTTAGAAGTATATTATAACGACTTAGACAAGGATATAACCAACGCTTTTGAACGAGTTATCTCTCAAGACCGTGAGTGGATTAAAAGCCTTATTGTTTCACGTACAGAGTTTACCGAGATTAAGGAGAAAGAAAACAAGACAACAGATGACTTTTTGAAGTTGCTGATTAACTCTTTCGGTAATAAAAAGAGAGATTATTTATATTCTAAAGAAATTTCAGATTTAAAATATAATCTAGCTAAAGAAATAATTGAAAAGCATGACGTTTTTAGTGGTTATAAACAGACCAAAACATATAAGAGATCGATTGAAAAGTACAAACAATTTCAACAAATTCAACGACTTCAACAACTTGAACGACTTGAACAACTTCAACGAATTCAACAACTTCAAAAATTAAATAAAATAAAAGCTACAAGCAAAAGTTATCACGCTTTTAGTGATGTTTCTGGAGCTATTCTATATCTTGACCCACCTTATGAAGAAAGTCACCAAAAAGGTTATATTAATCAATTCGATAGTCAAGAATTTTATGACTGGGCATTTGTAATGGCTAAAAATAACATCGTGATAATTTCAAGTTATTCAATTTCAGATGAACGCTTTGAAGCTGTATATTCTTTTGACAAAGCGCGCAGCACTCTCCAAAGTGGAAGAAGCAAAAAAGAAAATGAGAAATTATTTATGGTTAAAAACAGTTAATATTTGATAAAGTAAAAGCAATTTGATAGAATAGAGTTATAAATAGAGGAGAACAAAATGAAAGATACAGTAAAAACTTTAATGATGGTTGCAGGTGTCGGCTTTACACTTATCGCTATCACTTGGATAGGTATGCTTGCGACGTTGCTTATTGCATGGATTGGGGGTAACATCTAATGAATTATGGTACAAATAAGCACTATGCCAATGAATACGGTATGGAACTTAACGAATACTTTAAACATCATTTTAACTATGAAGAGCTTGCAGGCTGGTATACAATGCAGGTATTAAAGTATCTAGTGAGAGCTGGCAAGAAAGAGGGTGAAAGCTACGACAAAGACCGTAACAAGGCTTTAGACTATGCAGGAGAACTTGCTAACTTAAGTAACGAGAATAAGCTTACAGAATACACTGCTGACGACATTATGAGCTTTGCACAAGATATAGCTGATGATTTCAAACAATGGAAAGGCGAAGAATAATTGAAAATAAAGTTTATGCTTGACAGTGTGAACTTTTTTTGATATTATAGTCTTATAGAAATTAAGGAGATACAAATGAAAAATACAATGTTAAATTGATGAACAACAAAAAAGGATATTTAAACTCTTTTAAAAACGAGCTAGGGAATAAGTTTCTCTTCCTAGGGTTTAAAGAAGAAAGAAATAACTTTAAATCAGAGTTCACGAAAGAAGAGATAAAAGCGATTGATGAAAGATACTTGGAATTTATTGAAGAGGTCTAAAGTTAATTCTTGACAAATATAAAGTAATTTGATAATATTGTTTTATAGAAAGGGGATTAAACAATGGCAACACAAAAAGCTATAAAGGTCGTAGCTTATAACCCTACAACGGAAGAAGAACTACACTTCAGCTGTAAGGCTCAATGTGCTAAGTATTTTGGTCTTAAAACTAATACAGTCATCAGGTGGCTTGATAATGGTAGACCTGTAATTGAACTGCTGATAGACCTAGATAGAAATCAAGTAGAAATTGAAAAACAAAGCAAACTAAATGGCTTTGAATTATTTACGATTAAGGAGTGGTTAGATTATGTGTAAGAAACGCAAATACACAAAAATGGGTGCTTTATATTCAATAGCAAATGCACAGCATAATAAAAAGAAAGCTGATAAGATACCAGTAAGAGCTTATTACTGCAAGTGGTGCAATTCATATCACTTATCAAGTCAGCAAAGACTAAATATTAAGACAGGAGTAATTGGATAATGAATAATGAATTTACATATTATAAAGTAGAATGGTTAGAAAAAGATATAACAGGTTTTTACAACGTTAAAAATAAAAAATATTATACAAAGAGAGAAGCGTTTGATTTTAAGTATTTTGTAGAAAAATCTGATATAGCTTCTAATTGTTTAGTTAAAAAAATAACTGAAATTACTGAAGTTATCGCTTGACAATTTAAAAGAAGTTTAATATAATAGTATATATAAAAAATTAAGGAGAATTAAGATGATTAAATTATTTAACAAGAAGCCTAAAGATAAATATAAGAGAGCTGTAGCTTTTAGTTTGAAAGGTTTAGGTAAACAAATTAGTGCTTTAGAAAATAAAGGTTTTGAACGTGTGGGAGATATTCAAACAATTGTAATGAACGGAACAAGTTCAGGTTATGAGCAACTAATGGTTAAGAAAGTAGATAAATAAAATGACAAATGAAGAATTATATGAAAGAATTACTAGCGTACTAGAGGAACAAGGTATCGCAATGAATCAATTTGAGTTAAAAGTTAAATCTGAAACAGGTAAATATCCTAACCTAAGAATAACTAAATCACGCTTGAGCTTGCCAAATACCGTAGCATTCCCTTATCTTACTATGTTTTTAAATGATGATGAAATGCACGAGCTTACACTTAAAAAAATTGATAGCGTAGGAGATAACGGAGAAGCGTTTGACTTACTAGATGAGATATTGTCTAGTTTAGAACCAAGCAAAGAATATCTATATAAGCAACGATTGAAGCGTAAAATGCAAAGGGAGGCAATGAGATAATATTACACAAGTACACAAGGAAGATTAATAGTTCAAAATATCCACGGTCAACAGCTAGAAAGATCGCTAATGACTTGAACAAGAATGACCCTTTTAATAATTATCTAGTGAGCCTTGAGCTTGGCTCTAAAAGGTATATTATTGAAAAATTTGAAATTAGAGGTATGAATAGATGAAACGTTTTTACGTAGAGGAAGACGACAATGGCAAAGAGATTAAGCGAAAACTTACAACTTTTGCTAATGATGATTTAACACAGCTTTCAGATGATGAGCTAGAAACATTATATTATGAATCATCTGCTCAATTTTTAGCTAAAGCAATGCACTTTATGAAGATTGAGAACGAACTATTTTCAAGAAAGAATGTAATTGTAAGTGATGAAATTCTAATAAATGTCGGCAATAATATTATTGAAGCTATCAATCAGGTAAGCAATTGATGCGCAAAAAGGAGAGCAATTATCTTTATTTTAACAGACGACACAACTAGAAGTATCGTATTGATTCAAAAGGCTCATAAAAGGGCAGATAAGGGCTTTAATGATATTGTGGCACAATTATATGAACAAGAGCTTAAAACGCAAGAGAAAGCAAAATATGAGCATATAAGGCAAGCTAAGGAGAAATCACTTGAAGAACAACGAATTAGTGACGCGG
>NZ_JTKZ01000252.1:0-32194 GCF_000799035.1 Delftia sp. ZNC0008 | reverse complement strand
CTGGACGTCCTGCTGCCGGCGGACAGCCCCGCGCCGCAGTGGAAGGGGCCGCACCTGAACCTGTCCTCGCCGGAAAACCGGGGCATCGACGGGCACAACGTTCTGAGCATCGGTTTGGGCATTGCGCAGGTGCTTGGCGGTGCGCAGCGCTCTGCCAGCGCCGGCACCGATCTGCCCCTGTTCGACCTGCGCGTGCTGGTCGCCGAGGACAATCCCGTCAACCAGGTGACACTGCGCGGCCAGCTCGAGAGCCTGGGCTGCGAAGTCACGGTCGCCGACGACGGGGAGGAGGCGCTGGCGCTGTGGGACATCAGCCCGCACGACCTGGTGCTGACGGATGTGAACATGCCCTACCTCAACGGCTACGAACTCGCCGAGCGGCTGCGTTCGGAGGGGGTTGCCTGCCCCATCGTCGGCGTGACCGCCAATGCCATGCTGGACGAGGAAAACCGCTGCCTGAACGCCGGCATGAATGCCTGGCTGGTCAAGCCCATCCAGTTGCGCACCCTGGTCCGCACCCTGGAGAAGTTCGCGCCGAGAAAACGCCTGCGTCCGGCGCCTGCCCAGGCGGGCGCTGCGTCGGCGGACATTCCCCCGCCCCCGGCCCTGTCGGAGCCCAACGTTTTGCAAACGCACAGGCAGGTCTTCGTGCAGTGCATGAACGACGACATCGCAATGCTGGCCCGCGGCCTGCAGGAGCGCCGGCCCGACCTGGCCGCCCAGGCCCTGCACCGCATGCGCGGCGCCTTGCTGCTGGCCAGGATGCAGGAGCTTGCCGCCCGCACCCAGGCGCTGGAAGAGCGGCTCCTGAACGGCGCCCCGGAGCCCGGCCTGCAGGCCGCGCTGTCAGTCCTGCTGGACGACCTCCTGGCCGACCTTCGCGCCATGATGGCGCAATTGCCCCAGCCCTAACCCTTTACTTGCGATCCCATGAAACTGAAACTGCGCATTGCTGTCGTGGACGACCACGCCGTGGTCCTGCTTGGTGTCAAGGACTTCCTGGAGCAGGACCCCAATCTCCAGGTCGTGGCCACATTCAGCACGCCATCGGCCCTGATGCAATACGCCAGATCGAACCCGCTGGACGTGGTTTTGACCGACTACTCCATGCCGGGCGACGATGTCTATGGCGATGGCCTGCGCTACGTGGACTATCTGATACGCCACTTCCCGGACATCAAGGTGCTGGTGCTGACGACCGTCTCCAATCCCATGATCATCTCGGCCCTATATGACGCCGGCGTCGCCGGTGTGCTGCTCAAGGAAGAGCCGCTCACCCAGATCATGGCGGCGCTGCAGTGTGTCCGCCTCAATGCCCGCTACTATTCGCCCTCATTCCAGGCCGACACGCCCAGGCAGGAGCGGTCCGTTTTCCTGGCCGAGCGCGCCAACAGCCTCTCGCCGCGCGAGTTCGAAGTCCTCAGGCATTTCGCCAATGGTGAGTCCATCACCGAAATCGCCGCACGGCTGCGGCGCAGCGTCAAGACCGTCAGCCTCCAGAAGAACTCCGCCATGCGCAAGCTGAACGTGGACAGCAACCAGGACCTGGCCGCCTTCTGCGCCGAGCACCATCTCTTCGACTGACCGGGCTGCGGGCTGCACCAGCCGGTCAACCTTCCAGCGCCTGGCCTTGCGCCTGGCTGCCGCCCTCGGCGTCCACCTCACTCAGGGGATAGTGCGGTTCGGACGGCATCAGGCGAAACCCCAGAAGTGCCCCGCGCCGGCTTGTCTTCATCGCCAGGGGCGCCTGGCAATGCACGCAGTCATAGTTCACAAAATTGGCATCCTGCTCCAGTGAATAAAAGCGGAACCTCAGTCCGGGGTGGGGCTTTGACAGGCTTGTATTGCTCAGCAATTCGTAGCACGGGTCGCACAGTTTCTGGGACGTTCTCTTTGGCTGCATTTCTGGAAAAAACGGATCGATGTACCGCTCTCCAGTCTTGCCCGGCCTTGCGCAGCCCAGGTTAAGACGATTCTTATTGCCGTACGACGCGCATCAACGCGGCTGCTGCTGCGTCGTGCAGTGGATGCCGCCGCCCCCGGCGGCAATCGCGTCGATGTCCAGCTGCACCACCTCGCGGCGGGGAAACAGCTCGCGCAGCAGGGAGCGGGCGTTGGTGTCCGCGCGGGCATCGCCAAACTGCGGGGCGATCACGGCGCCGTTGCACACATAGAAGTTGATGTAGCCGGCCGCGAACTCCCTGGACTCCAGCTTGCTGCGCACCGATGACGGACCCTTGAGCACCTGCACGCTGAGCTTTTGCCCGCGCGCATCGGTGGCCTGGCGCAGTATGTCCAGGTGGCGCCGCGTGACGGCGTAGTCGTAGGAGTCCGGGTCGTCGTCCAGCCCCGCCACCACCACGCCGGGCGAGGCAAAGCGCGCATAGAAGTCGGTGTGCCCGTCCGTGATGTCGCGGCCCGCAATGCCGGGCAGCCAGATGATCTTGCGCAGGCCCAGCAGGCGCTTGAGTTCGGCCTCGCAGGCGCTTTTCGACAGGCCCGGATTGCGGTTGG
This sequence comes from Delftia sp. ZNC0008, assembly GCF_000799035.1. NCBI lineage: Bacteria > Pseudomonadati > Pseudomonadota > Betaproteobacteria > Burkholderiales > Comamonadaceae > Delftia > Delftia sp. ZNC0008. The sequence goes on along the minus strand of NZ_JTKZ01000252.1, from coordinate 29,680 downwards.
GGTTGAGCACGCAGCTTTCGGTGATGAGGGCCGTGCCCTGGCCGTCCACCTCGATGCCGCCGCCCTCCAGCACCAGCGCGGTCTCCAGGTGGCGCACGTTGGCGGCTTCGGTGACAAAGCCTGCCACCTCGGCATCGTTGTCATGCGCCTGCTTCTCACCCCAGCCGTTGAAGTTGAAATCCACGCCCGCCAGTTCGCCCTTGCTGCTGCCAGTGCCGCTGCCCAGCCTGCGCACGAAGACCGGCCCGGTGTCGCGCATCCAGAGGTCATCCACGGGCTGCACATGCAGCTTGACGCGGTTGCCGCACAGGCGCGCGGCCAGGTCGTAGTCGCGCTCGCGCACCAGCATGTTCACGGGCTCGAAGGCGGCAATGGCGCGCGCAATGCCGGCCAGGTGCTCGCGTGCGGGCTCCAGCAGGCGGCGGCCCCAGACCCTTTCGCTGGGGCCGAAGGACATCCAGGTGGACTGGTGCGGGTCGCCCTCGTCGGGCATGTGCCAGGTCCCCAGGCTGTCCGGGTCCTGGCGGCTGCCTTCGGCACGGGCTGCCGTGGAGCGGGCGGCGACGGTGCCGGCCAGGGCCGCCACGGGCGACAGGCCCAGGCAGTTCAGCAGGCAGCGGCGGGAAAGGGCGTAAGGCATGGTGTCTTCAGCAAGTGCTTGGGGGAATGCTGCGATTGTCCGAGCCCGTATTCATTCTGAAAATTGATATCTTTTGCCGTAATCGATCAACCCAGCTCATGCTTTGGCAAGCGGCACCGCCTGCTCCACAAGGTAGTCAAACACCTCGCGCACCAGCGCCATGCGCGGCTCGCCCTCGATGCGCGACATCCACAGGCGGCCCAGCGCAAAGGGTGGAATGCCTTCCACCAACTGCAACCGGCCCGTGCCCAGCGCCTCGTCCGCCAGCAGGCGCGATACCACGGCGCAGCCACGCCCGCGCAGCGCCGCGTCCAGCAGCAGGCGCGCGTCGTCGTAGATGGCGGTCTTGCGCAGCTGGCCCAGGTGCTGGCGGATGAAGGGGCCGGTGCGGTCGCTGGTCAGGTCTTCCTCCAGGCACAGCAGGCCGGCGCCTGTGTGCGCCCCGGGTGCGCGCACGGCCACCAGCTCGTCGGCCAGCAGAGGCACCTGCAGCACATCGGTCTGCCGCAGCGGCTCGCGGGTAATGGCGATGTCCACATCCAGCTCGTCGATGTAGCGCGCCGTCTCGTCGGTGGAGACGATGGGGCACAGCTGGGGGTGGCGCTGCAGCAGGCCGTCCAGGCGCGGCTGCAGCCAGCCGCTGGCCACGGGGGCGGGGCAGACGATGGTGACCAGGCTGTCGTCCATGTACGTCTCTATGCGGCTGAGCCCGTGGCGTATCTGGTCCAGCGACTTGCCCACGCTGTCCAGCAGCAGCCGACCCGCCACCGTCAGTTCCACGCCGCGCCCCTTGCGGCGGAACAGCGGCTGGCCCAACTGCTGCTCCAGCTGCGCAATCTGGTGGCTCACGGCCGATTGGGAAATGCACAGCTCCTCTGCCGCGCGCGAGTAATTGCCCAGGCGGGCTGCGGCCTCGAAGCCGATCAGGAACCGGAAGGAGGGGAGGCGGGCATTGGACATGGGCACGGCAGACAAAGCGGTGGAACCGGAATTGTCGACGCACCCAGCCGAAGCCGGGCGCGATGGCCGGGCGCTGTCGTTGCAACACTTGGTTACTTCCTTGACCCATCTCAAATCCCCCAGGCGGCGGCGCCGATACGCTTCGGCCCATGAATCGCCACGGCTTGACTTGGGTCAGCCTGGCCTGGCACGCAGGCATTCCATGCCGATACCGCGTGCGCACACAACAGCGGCGCCCTACGCCGCACAGGAGATGCATCAATGCACATCGGCCAACGTTTCTGGCGCCGCCAAGGGCTGGGCACCAAACTGTCCATCACCAATTTCGTCTGGGTCGCCTCCATCCTGGGCCTGCTGGTCCTGGGTATTGCCTGGGACGTCAGCAAGTCCCTGCAGTCCAGGATGAACAGCGACATGCAGCAGGGCATACGGACGCTGTACAACTTCATCGAGTCCAACGACAAGGAACTGCGCCAGCGCACCCAGTTCCTGGCCGACAGCCTGGCGCACAGCCTGCAGGGCACGCTCAGCCTGGACACCGGTGGCAGCGAGCCGGTGCTGAGACTGGACGGCCAGCCGCTCAACGGCAACGATGCGCAGCTGCAGGCTTTCACGCGCAGCACCGGCGCCGTGGCCACCGTGTTCGCGGCCCAGGGGCAGGGCGACTTCGTGCGCATTGCCACCACGCTCAAAAATGAGAAAGGCGACCAGAGCGCGGCCGTGCTGGGCAGCCGCCTGGACCGCGCTCACCCCGCCTACGCCGCCATCCAGGCCGGCCAAAGCTACATGGGCCTGGCCCACCTGTTCGGCCGCCAGTACATGACGCAATACCGCCCGCTCAAGGACGCGGCGGGTGCCACCGTGGGCATTGCCTTCGTGGGCCAGGACTTCTCGCAACTGCTGGAGCACTTCAAGGACTCCATCCGCGCGCTCAAGGTCGGCCAGACCGGCTACTACTTCGTGCTCAACGCCGAAGACGGGCCCCAGCGCGGCCAGCTGGTGGTGCATCCCGCCCTGGAGGGCAAGAACATCAGCGAGTCCAGGGACGGCGACGGCCGCTTCTTCATCCGCGACATGCTGGACCGCAAGCAGGGCAGCATCGCCTATCCCTGGACCAACCCGGGCGAGGAGCAGCCCCGCGACAAGCTGGTCGTCTTCAGCCACTACGCGCCCTGGAACTGGGTCATCGCCACCAGCGCCTACGTGGACGAATTCGTCTCCGAGACCCGCAGCCTGATCCTGCAGTTCGCCCTCATGGGCCTGGGCGCCGTGCTGCTGCTGTCGGCCGCGTGGTTCTGGCTCATCCGCCGCATGATCGTGCGCCCGCTCAAGCAGGCCAGCCACATGGCCTACGCCATTGCCGATGGCGACCTCACCTTGCGCGTGCACAGCGACCGCCATGACGAAATCGGCCACCTGCTGGAGGCCATGAACACCACCAGTACGGGCCTGACCCGCGTGGTCGGCAGCGTGAACGAACAGGCCCACAGCGTGGCCCTGGCCAGCGCGGAAATCGCCCAGGGCAACCAGGACCTGGCCGCCCGCACCGAAAGCGAAGCCAGCGCGCTGGAGCAGACGGCCGCCGCCATGGAGGAACTGGGCTCCACCGTGGCCCACAACGCGGACCACGCGCAATCGGCCGACCGCATCACGCGCGAGGCCCAGCGCGTCGTCACCGAAGGCGGGCAGGCCGTGCGCAAGGTCGTGCAGACCATGCAGGGCATAGACGCCAGCAGCAAGAAGATCGCCGACATCATCGGCGTCATCGACGGCATTGCCTTCCAGACCAATATCCTCGCCCTCAACGCCGCCGTGGAAGCGGCCCGGGCGGGCGAGCATGGCCGGGGCTTTGCCGTGGTGGCCGAGGAAGTGCGCGCCCTGGCAGGCCGCAGCGCCGAGGCCGCCAAGGAAATCAAGCAGCTCATCAGCCACAGCGTCGCCGAAATCCACACCGGCAACCAGGAGGCCGCGTTTGCCGGGGAAACCATGGAACAGGCCATGGAGGAAATCCGCAAGGTCACCCAGCTCATCTCGGACATCAGCCACGCCAGCGCCGAGCAGAACAGCGGCGTCGCCCAGGTGGCCGAGGCCATCACCCACATCGACCAGACCACGCAGAAAAACGCGGCCCTGGTCGAGGAAATGGCCGGCGCCGCCGCAGGCCTGCGCCACCAGTCCGATCAACTGGTGCGCGTGGTCTCGGTCTTCCGGTTGCAGGGCGGCAGCAATGCCCAGGCACAGGCGGCGCCCCGTGCACCGTCGCTGGCGCCCGGCGCGGCCAAGGCATCTGTGCCCCAAGCCGCCCCGCCTGCCGTTGCCAAGCCTGCCACCCCGGCCGCGTCGGCTGCCTCGGCAAAACCGGCTGCCGCCAAGCCCATCGCCATGGCCTCCACGGCCGATGACGACTGGGACAACTTCTAGGCGCCGCGCCCGCCTCAGTCGTGCCGCGCCATCAGGTCACGGCGGCGGCGCTCGTAGTAGTGCCGCTGGCACTCGGCCGCCTCCTGCCAGGCCTGCCTGTCTATGGCTTCCTGCACATGGTCGGGCAGCGGCCGGGGCGGCACAGCGGTGGCCAGCATGGCGTCCATGCCCTCCAGCGGCGCAAAGCCCAGGCAGGGCAGCTCGAATGGCAGCGCGGGCTCCTGCGCATTGGCAAGAATGGCCCCCAGCGCCCAACGCGCCATGCGGTCAAAGAACCCGTCAGGGTGCCCATGGTTCCAGTACCGCGCCATCTCCGGCCCCGCAAACCGCATGGCGTCATAGGCATGCCGGGGGTTGTGGCGGGCCAGCTCCACCACCTCGCTGAACCAGATCTCTCCAATCCCGTAGTGCTCATGCCCGCTGTTCACGCGTGGCGGCACAAACCACTGAATGCGCTCCCCCTTCGCATTGCGCCGTGTGAAAGACAGGTCATCGCAGGTGCGGATGCGGCGCAAGACCTTGGGCGCGGGCCCCGGGATCAGGCTCTGAGGCGGGTGCATGGCATCGTGCCCGGGCCGGGTCTTGCGCTTGGTTTTGCTGACTTTGGCCGATGCATCCATGCTGGCCAGGACCTTGTGCTTCACCCAGCGCCTGAAGCGCTTGGCCTCAGGTGAGGGGCTGGCCTGGATCAGTGAATGCAGTCCGTCTGCACTGATGCCAGCCACGGCTTGGCGCCTGGGCTTGCGGCCGGGCTCGCTGGCAAGGCGGACGGTGCAGCGCTGGGCCTCATCGAGCTTGCCCGTGGCCACTTTGTGGCGGGAGATTCCCAGGGCAGTGCACACATCCTTGGCAAGGAACCAGGTCACGCCGTTCTTGGAGAACGTGCGGATCGGGATGTCGCCGAAGTGGAGGGTTTGGGGGGTGATGTCGTCTGCGGGGACGGCACGGGAGGGGGATCGCAAAGCCATGAATGGCCTCCTATGTCAACACGGTCATAGGGTTGCCCGTCTGTCTTTGCCGCAATGGCTTTATGCAGCGGCGGGCAGCCCGGCCATAAACAAGACTTGCCCTGGATTGCAGGGCAAGACAAAGCGTATGGACGAAACGCCACTGACTTTCGGGAGTGACTTCCGCCTATGAAGGTGTGTTGAGCACCGGGGGGATCGTAGCAGGTGTGGGCGTGCGGGAGCTGCCCAAAGCGGTTACGTAGGGGTGCTGGATGGAGGGTGTAGGGAGGTGTTGAATGAGGGGCTTTGCAGTGAATTGCGAGGGCAACACCTGTTTTGGTTTCTTCGCAGTTCAGTGGTTCAAGGCCTGTGCGTCAGTAGTAGGCCACCGCAGGCGGTTGAACGACGGCTTCAGGCTGAATGCAGCCCTTCTCAGTAGGACCGCCGACCAGCGGCTCTTTTGTGCAGAGCAGTCAGTAGGCCATCGTCCGCTGTCGCTGTGCACTGTCACCGAGTTTTACTTGTCAACGGATAGCTGAGGGCCGTGAAGCACCAGCAACGCAGTACCCTTTGAACCTCCGTTACTGCCCGTGCAGCTTCCTGATCAAGGCGTCAAGCGCTGTGTCGTCGGAGCGCCAGCGATCGAAACCCGATATCCACGTTGGGTGAGGTTTTCGAACGCTTTCGACAGGTTCACCTTGCTAAAAAACGGTAAGTTCTGCTTGAGCGTCGCACTGTCCTCACCTAGGATTAGAAAAACAATCTCATAGTCAGCGCTCTTGAGGGTGTCCAAGGGCACGAGATCACGAGCAGCTGGATTTACACCGCGTAGCACCTTTCGCGCCTTCTTGCGGAAGGCTTTGTCGCCGAGCATGATTTCAGCAGCCACACCACCCTGAGCAAAGAGATGGCTCAGTCCAGCCGATCCGCCCTTGCGATGCTTTACGTGCACCAATTGCTTGGCAGGAGTCAGGAGATCGCAGAGTTCTATGGACGATGTAGCCCGGTCGGTCTTGACGAGCTTCTTGTCCAGCAGGAAATATCCATGCGCCGCCGCCGCTCGAGTGTTGTAGTCGCCCTCGGACTCAATTTTCGATTTACCTCCTTCGGCCCACACTTCAACTGGTGGGAATGAAAGGGTGGATATCTGAACCAAGTCCAATGTCTCGGCAATACGGCCAATGAATGTTGCGTCAACCTCGTACCACTTGCCATCGAAGATGATCTTCGTTTTATCGCCATCGACGATCTCGTAGTAGATACAGCGATACACCGGGTGTTCGGTCACGTTGCCATCGATATCGTGGACAAAAAGCCTGTCGCGCTTCAAGCTCTCGACAGTTAGGCGCGCCAGATCAGGAATGGTGGCGAGGTAATCGGCCGAATGGATGACGGGACGCACACTCTCTTTGTTCCGCGTAAAACTAAATCCGAGAATCGTGTCCCAGGTGCCGATCTCCGGCAGTGTGACCATGACTCCAGGATTGCGCGCGGAGACAGCTTGAAGCAACTGCGCGTTCAGCGCGTCGACCGAAGCGTTATCCTTGACCTTACGGACGTTGTCCACCCACGAGAATGACGTTTTGTAGTCGTCATTGACGTAGTAGCCTTTGATGCGGCGGGCCAACGCGGGGAAATCTGCGGTTTCCATTTCGGAGCCAAAGGAGAACATCGCATCTCCACCGGCGATCTGCCTAAGGCCAACTCCACGCTTGGGTACGCCCGTCACAGCGCGAAGAACATCCCTTAGGATGTCAATCCCGAAGACGCCTACCTCCGAGTCGCGAGCAGCCTGAGACTTCTTCTGAACAGGCTGGTCTTCGAGGGTATGCAAGTCGACGCTGCGCAGTGATTTGTCGTCGAGGGTGTTGAGCGCTGTACGGAGGCCAAAGTCCTGAACGAACAGTGACTGGTCGATCAAATACCGGCCGTAGCCAAAGGTAAAGGCAAAGACGTCGCTGTCCACTCGAAGCAATAGCACCGCAGAACTCGATCGATTTGCGAGGTCGGGTATGACGCGGCCCGCAACTTCGTCGAGCAAAGGCCCCCAACTAGGCCTCTTCTCAGCACTTCGTCTCACGTAAAGGGCTCCGTCGATACCTAAGGTGTCTGCCATTGGGTAGGTGTCCACTAGTGCATCAGCAAGCAGATCCGCAAATATTTGGCCGTCGCCTAAAGGCTTCGCCATAAAAAGGTTCAAGCGGCGGTAGCTTTTAGCCATCTCATTCTCCCAGTTGCGTTCGACGCCAGCGCACGACTCGGAGCGCCATCTTTTTCTCAACCATAGTAAAACAACAACATCCGTAAGCTCCGACAGGCTGGAACTTGCAGTGGTCTTCGCTGCATTTTCAACAGAAGCGTTTCATCAGGCTGACCTGATCTACTTGTAGTGTTGAAGCTGCAGTCAAAGCATCTCGCACGTAGCCGGTATGGAGCCTAGTTCCTGACAGAGCTCGTCAAAAAGCAAACTTTTGACGTTTCACAACTGGTCCACAGACTTCCCAGAAACTGCTTCCGGATTCCAGTCCACGAAACCACTCTGCTCCGAGTGAATCAGCCTATGTAATAGGTGCCACCGCAACCAAATGGTTTGAAAAATTAGTCTCTGTTTCACATCGCCAGGTTGCCCAAAGCTTGCACCCTTCAAGTGCCCCAAGATCTAGCTCCAAGGCAAGCCAGTTGCGCGCGGCCATGACATGAGTGTCATGTCCCGGAAACGTCATGACTTCAGCGACATACTGCACATCGATGTTTTGAGGCTTCTTGGCGTTGGAGTTCAACCAAGCAAGAAACAGCCGCTCTGTCACCCCCATCAGCGATGGGTGAACAACGGCAGACGACGTAAATTGGTGCATCTGCGACCATGTTTCCGAAGCGGGCAGGTCTTTGCGGTAGGCCGTTCCCCACGCGGCAACATGCACGTCCCCGGAAACCAAGGAAACTCGAATCTTCTTGTCGCGAGCAAAATTAGATAGTACTTCTAGCAGTCGCTTTCGTTCCCCCTCGTGGTCATCATGGGACCAGTGATCTTTGAGGTCGTCGGCGTTGCTATCGGTGACATGATCCTGCCCGAATTTATCCAAGAACAGTTCTGCCAATGGCAGCTTCGGGTGCACAACCGGCACGGAGGACATGAACAATAGGTGTTGACATCCAATCTTCGGTTGCGGACCAGCGCCTCCAGACTTTAGGTTGCCGGTCCATTCTTTGATTTGCCGCCACGTATCCGATCCCATGACTTGGGTTCGGGAACGCTCCGTTCGCAAGTCGGCAGCGACGACAGATACTGGTCCAATCGAATAGGCAGACGTAAATCCTGGCTGGCTGTCGAGCAGCGGAAGTGCCAGCGTATCTTTGGCAAGCACCTTGCTCCACGGAATAGGCTTTAGCAGAGGATCCTGACGAGTGAATCCTGCGGGCGTTGTGTCCTCCAACTCAGGCAGATCCTCCAGTGCATGTTGCATCTGAAACACCCAGAACGCCCTGCGCGCATGGCGGAAGAGTGTTTGAAATAGCTCGCAGTTCTGCATCTCGCAACTGTATGACCCCCAGCCGTCAAAGATGTCGTGGTCGTCCCACACCATGATGGTTGGCATGGACGCCATCGCTGCTCCCGCATCAAGCGCAGCTGTCGCGGACGACCATGGCTGCCTCTCAATGGGGAGCCATCGTTGTTTGTACAGGCCGAAGTAGTAGGCCTCTATCTCCCGTTCGAGAGACTTGCTGACCTTGAAGTCTAGTTGGGCCTGGCGAGGCAGGCCAACCCATTGCCGCAGCGCTTTGATGTCTTCCCAAATAGAGTCAAAGTAGATCTGGTCGCCGCCCATGAGCATCAAGTGAAAACGCTGTAGGCCTTTGTCGTGAATGCGCTTCTCATGCCACAACTGCTCCTTGTCCAGCAGCTTGGCTTCTCCCTCCCCAGGCTTTCTGCGTAGTTTGCGATCATGGCTGTAGAGCAGGTCCTCCCACACCGCATCCGACGTCCGGATGATTTTTCTCATCACCGCAGGATCAGAGAATCCGTTGCACGATACATAGGCCATGCGCGGAGAGAAATCCTTGCCAGGCACCGTCATGTTCCAGGCCAGTCCACCAGGGATACCGTAGCTCACCGTGCGCTCGTCCTTCAGGACTTTGCAGGAAATGTCGTAGCGCAGATAGCGCTCGCCACGGGTTGACCACAGCTCCTTAGGTGCTGAACATGCCTTGCCATCCACTTGGAACTCCGGGATCTGCGCTCCTGCCTTGAGGCCAATCAGTGCCGTTACTCGCCAAGCATCCCCTTTTCCGATACCGCGGAACGACAACACCGGCCCCAGCAGCAGATCTTTTTCATTCATATTAGGCCTCCTCACGTATTTATTTCTTTCGCTACCACCTTAACGATCCGAGCGCGAGACACAGCCCTGCGTGCCACCAGCGCTGCTTCACCGGTTTGTTGCAACCATTCAAAAAACCGTTGACTGGCGTGTCGCGTCTGAGAGTCGTCTCGACAGTTGGCCAAGAATGCGAATTGCACCTTCTGCACGTCATCGGCCACGAACACCCCAAAGGGTCCGCTCACCACCGTCGCATCAGGAAATCCTAGTAGCGACGTGGCCTGGGTTTCTGTCGCACCGCGGTGACAGGCAATCAAGTGCAACGGCCCGTGCGCAGAAGCCAGTAGCTTGACGCGTTGGTGATCTTCCAGGAAGGGCCGCCCCACCAGCTCGCGCGCCGCGGCCACGCTGAACGAGGCCGGAATCGCGTGAACTACTACAGCTACGTCCTTACCATCCAGGTTGACCACCACACCGCCGTCCACCGCCTTGGCGCCCTTGAGCCCGCCCAAGGCTGTTTTGAGCGTTGACTCCATGGCCATTTTTCGTTGACGGAAGTCGAACCGGGACCAGTCCAGGGCGGCGCCGACATCGAAACGCGTCGACGCGGCAGCCTGTACGCCCCGTTGCGTCAGCGAAACCACGGCATCCAAGAGAGCCTCGAACACGCGTTTTTTGGCATCGGCAACGGTCTTCACCTCGCCGCCCCGGAAGGCGCTCTGCCGCGAGATATAGTCCTGAAAGCGCAGGTTGCGCTCGCCTGCAGAGCCCGGAGCGCCGGCCACTGTCGGCAATGCCACCAGGCGCACCTTGGCTTGCGCAGAACGAAGGCCCTCCATGTATTCCGCGTGGCAGATGCCTATGTCCTGGTCGCCTGCCGCCCAGCCTGCATTGCCGTTGGACAGCACAATAAGTACATCGCAATCGCGCACGGCTTGCAGACAGGCATCCCAGCTATCTTGTGCGCCCTCGGCCGGCGGTGCGTCTTCGTTGATCCAGACCTCAAACAGCTTTCGTCCCAGCATCTCAGCTGATTCGATTTCCCTTTTTAGCTCTTTTCGCAGGTCTGTAAGATTGGTTTTGCTACCTGCAGGAAAAGCATCCACACATCGGCTGGACAGCATTACTCTGATAAGAGACTTGGCCAAGAAGCGCTCCTGTGGTTGTATTGAAAGACGATGCGTAACTAAATGCCAGAAGGGCTGTATCCGTCTTACTAACCAACATGCTTGGAAGGCCCGTGCCTTCTCGCGTAGCCCACGCTGCATGACGACGAGTCCAGTCATACAACTCTGACAGTCGCTTTTTTTTACAAGCGTATCAGAACACTGCTTGGCCATGCTTTAGTACTAACCCATTGAAGCTCACACTGAAGGAAGCATTGAGTTTTCTTGGATCCATGCAGACGTGCAGGAGCATCGCCGGCCCCGCACTGGGGCGATTGCAATGCGCACTAACATGCCTCGGAGATCGCTACGACGTTCCAAGAAGCGCAGCGATAAGATCCGACACCGAGAAGGGATAGACCGAGTGCGCCGGACTTGCCTAAAGTCGATCCACTAAGCTCGCGCACAGGAGTAGCGCCATATAGTTAGGCGCCAAAATATTCTCCAAGAAGCTTGATTTGAGCATTCACTTCCTGGCCAATAGCAGCCCAAGAGGCAAACATTGTGCTCGACAGCAACCGCTGCACACAGGATATTGGCCGAAGTTCCAAGAGCGACTGCTTCACTTTCAACGGGTGGGGTATGGCGCTCATACCAACCACTCAAGCAACAAATTTGGACAGCGCACGTCGTGTGGCAAACGCTGCCACGGTCGCATATTTTGGCGACGCTTGCTCGATGTAGGTGAGCGGTGTCTTTGCCAACCACAGCGAGAGCTCCATGAGGCTGCGATCTGGCGAGTGCTTGATTCCAGTCTCCAGCTGGAAGGCGAGATCGTTTAGGGAGCCGAGTACACGTCGGTTAGCTGTCTTCGCGATTGCACTGCTTTGCATGGCCTGCAACTCAACCTGCACGTCTTCTTGCGGCACGCCTATCGACAAGAGTTGCTCTCCCAGTGCCTCAATCAAACGTGGGACGAGCAACCTGCGGGATTCCTTGGCCGGAACCACCAGAGGTAACAGCGTTCTCTCGCTCACGGCGAGAACCACTTGCATCCGTCCGACGCGAATCAGATTGGCGTACCAGTCACCCAGAACAGTGTCCGGCGTTGTGATGATGGTCACTGGAGCGGAGCCAAGCCGGGCTAGGAGCTTTTGGGTGCATCGAATTGTGAACATGGAGGGAGCGGCGGGATTGAATTCCTCTTGAAGTATCCCGCATGCTGCCGCCGTCGGGCCAGATGGCTCAACGATGGCGCTAGGTACGGCCAGAGGGGGCACAAGTGGGTCGCCACAGGCGTCTGCCCATATGCAGTAGTGACAGGGTAGGCTGCGAAGAAAGCTGACGATGGCCTGCCGCCGTCGTCAGCCATCTACAGGCCTGCAAGTCCTGTTCCTCGCTTCAGATTGGTTGAACACAGTCGCTCATAGCAAAGAGGCCTCAGGGGCAATTGGCCGGATGAATCAGGCCTCCGTTGAATGCTCGAATTTTGTCTCATCCACAAGGCCTAGCCGGCGCAACTCACCCAAGATGATGGGTCCTAGCGTAGTCTTGGTAGGGTCCAGGTCAGCCAGCAACTGCCTTGCATCGGCAGCGGTCAAGGTTTCGCCAGGTGGTGCAAGAGCCTCAAGTGCTGCGGCTGCGATTCGCGAAAGTCCCAGCTCCACGTAGGCGGTCCCCGCTTCAGTGGAAACTCCGAGTTCAAGGGCGAGTGCGAACGGATAGACGTTCGGCACAAGGGCCTCGTTCCCCGTAACGCGCAATGCAAGGAGTAAGACGTCTCGATAAGCCTTGCCTAGCTGCACAAACTGGAATCGAACCACATCCTCTATGAGCGAGAAGGCCTCGTAGATGTGTTGGTTGATAGTCTTCATCTTTGGCGGTTTTTTTCCCTCAGCTTCGGCTATCGCCGCCTTTCGCTTTTCCGTCCTTGTGCGGCGCTCAGCCCACAGCTTCAGCATTACGGGATAGGGCATGCCCTTCATCCACCACAGTGCCAACGGAGCAGCGAGCATTCCGAACTTCATCGACTTGCCGGTCACCAGCTCGACCATGCGACCGAAAATCTTCTCGTAGTGCCCGGTGGGTGCGTCGGTCGGCGGAACGGGGATGAGCTCCTGGACCGCGCCCTCGCCAATCTTGGTTATGAGGAAGTCGTAGAGTTTGCGCAGACCGAACGGATCCATGGTCCAGTTCTCCGCCAAGATGTAGTCCGGCAGCCCGATGCTTGCGTAAGCGCTTTCCGCCGCTTCCACTAGATCGTCGACAACTGCGTCGTCCGATGTCGGCAATACGCGGGCGAGATAAGGCCTGAGATCCTGCCGAGCGGCATGTGCCACCAGCAGACCGGCGCATGCTCGAATGCGAAACGTCTCTGGCTTGCTGATTTGCTCTGCTGGCAGCGCACCGTCGAGCAACGCCTGTTTGACCACTGCTCCATGGTTGACGAGAGTCTCAGCGAGAGCTGGCTTGACTCGGAACGGCACAAACTGGTCCATCGGCTTGGAGTTCCACTCCTCATAGTTGAGCAGGAACACATTGCCGACGATGTCGTGGTTTAGCCTGCCGGCCCGGCCGGCGAAGTTCCAGAGCAGCGCCGGGTCCAGTGGCTTGCCTGCCCCTCTAGTAGGTGTGTCGATAAACACGTTGCGAGCCGGGAGGTTGACCCCCTGGGCAAGAGTCGTGGTGCAGACCAGGTACTTGACGCCGCCTGCATCTTGCTTAAACGAGGACTCTATCGCCTCGCGAAGCAAGCTCGGCATGCGACCGTAGTGGTAAGCGACGCCTTGCCGCACCATGGACGCCAGCTGGTACTCAGGGTGGACGTGCTCTTGGATGAACGTTGACAGCTCCTCCAGCGATCCATCTCGGAGCTCCCCGTGCTTTGAATTCAGAAGGGCGGTGAGCAGTGCAGCAGTCTTCTCGGCCTCACGAGCTCCGGTCTCGTAGAGGAGTGACCCGTCGTTGCCGCCCAGTTCAACAGCCACACTGGCAAGGCGGCTCGCCTTGTTTTCAAGCGAACGCTCAACTCGTACATTGCCCATCGGCAGCCGAACGCCGTCGCGGCCCATAAGCGCAATGTTTAGCTCGAAGTGCTTGCCTTTGACCTTGCTGAGAACAATGCGGTTCTGCTGAACCGGCGACAGTCTAGTTGAGAGGGGCACCAGCTCAGTGACGCCAAAAGACCGAGCCACAGCCGGCATCCCCTCTGCTCCTGGTGCTAGCAAGATGACCTTGGTTGCAAAGGACCGCTGCGCGATCCTCTCCAAGCAGTCCTGAAGAATCATGCCTCTGGCGTCGTCAGCGATGTTCTGGGCCTCGTCCACGACCACGATGTCAAAAGACATGTCATCTGGTGCCACTGATAGCAGGCTGCTGAGTCGTTCCTGGGTGAGCACAAAGATTTGCTTTGGCCGCTCAAGATGGTCAAGAGATGGAACTGCAGAGATTCTGATGTTGGCCCTCCCGCCGAATCGGGCGTGTAATTTGCCCTGGACCTCTGACAGCAAGGCGCGCGTCGGCGTAAGGTACACCGCTGTGAAGTGCTCGCTGCTCTCGGCCTGCCGGTAAATGTGTTCGAGGACCAGGAAGGACTTGCCAGCCGACGTCGGCGCGGTGATGACTTGGGAAGCCTTTGCTGGCAGGCTTTGCCAAACCCTTCGCTGATACGCAGTGAGCGCAAGAGTTTCTTTTCCAATCTGGACACTACTGGCCCGCTCTGATATCCGACGATTGACGAGCCCAAGCAAGGTGTCATCGCCCCTGCCGATGTTCTGCTCAGCGAACTTAAGACTAGGGAAGTTTCCCAGCTCGCCCAGAAGACCCAGTGCGCGCTCACGCGCCTGTCCATCCTGGGTAACCAGCAGCGACTGGATGGCAATCTCTTGAGCTTGACGGTGCAGGTTTTCATCTTCGGTTTGGACGAAGACTTCGGCACAGTACAAAAGCTTGGCAAGGTCGTCGGCGCTGACATCCTCGGTCACCGGGGCCTTCGCCAGCGTCTTGGCGACGCCTGCCGACTGCAGAGAGGCCAGCAGCGTCCAGTATTTGTCATTGCTTGTGAAACGCTGAGATAGCTCCAGTGCGAATGAGCTCATGGTTGCACCTTCTTGGGCACATACCCCATGGCGCCGTAGAACAGCTCACGCACTTCATCCGTGTCAGGGACGACGACAAAGTAGACGAGGCATTTATTGGGATCTGCACCGTGGTCGGTGAGGTGCTTCATGGCAGCTTTCTGGTGATGTACAAGTTCCTGCGTGTAAGTAGCGGAAAGCTCTTTTTCATGAAAACCAGGTTGCTGCTGATTGTTCACTGGTGGTAGACCATTGAACAGCTTGTCGTCCGAGTACAACACCACACCCACGTAGCGCTCGCGTTTGGGAACATCGTCGGGCGACGCCATGACGTCGAAGTAACGCAAAGCGACCTTACGGCTCTCCTCATCCAGTGTGTCTAGGTTGCCCAGGTCCCTGACGATGGAGTACTCGCGGCGATATTGCTTCTTGTTGGAGGTGAAGTCCGCAACCGACTCCGCGAAGTCTGCGGCACCGCCATTTGCGGTTTTATTTAGCTTCGACTCCAAGAAATAGATCACCAGCCAACCGCCCTCGACAATGGCATGAATGCCGTCGAGGCCATGCACAGGCATGTTGTTATTAGTCTTCAACGACATCTTGGCGGCAAGCTGCGCCGCGCCAAGCTGCTCAATGGCGATGCAGTAAGCAAGAACCTCGCCCACCTCGCTTGAGCGGTGTGGGTACTTCTCGTTGAATTCAAGGAAAGCATCGCGTGTCGCATCCGCGATTGAGAGCGAAACGCTCATGTCGCCAGGTGGGAGGGCGGCTTGCTCAGCCTCGAACTCAAGCCTTCGTTTGCGAGATAGTGCATAGTTTGCCGTTCGGCTCCAAAGATATCTGGCGAAGCTTTGTACGTTCGCCAAGTTCTCTTGGAGCCGCACGTGCATAAGGCTGGTCGCGGGCTGCGACGGATCTGCAGAGGCGGTCGCTAGAGCGACATATTTAGAAAGCTGGACATGGTCTTTGAGCGCGACCAAGTCTGCCTCGAGCTTTTCCATCCCTTGTTTGGACTCTCCCATCCCGCGATCCCTTCCCTTGTAGCGAGGACTCTTGCTAGGCACCAATTGTCGCGTGGAATTCTTCACAAGCAGCGGTTGCGCTTTGCATCGGTAGCCGATCAGCTTGGCGGTAGTCCTACGTGTTGCACGTCTGCGCTGCTGCCCGTTTCGTTGACACCTTATAAGGTGGCCGATGGAATGGGGAGCATCACACTGTGGCGCTCAGCCCCGAAGCGCTGCTCGTGCTCTACCGCTTGGGTTGGCAGTGCTAGGTCCTGAGCCTCGATAGCGGACTTCCAGCAGCCAACAGATTGCACTGACCATCACTTTCGGCTACCCGCCTGAGAACTTTCGTTGGGTTGGCTTGAGCCTTGAAGCTCTGACGACCGCTATGCGGCTGTGGCCGAAGCTCACCATGAGGCGATGAGCAGCAGCAATCGCTGCAAAGCCGAAGTTGGTGCTGGGGGACTACTTCAGGCTGGTTCCCGCCGCATGGGATTGACCGCCGAATGTCGGCTGCTGATCAAAGCTGCCGTCGACTGCCTTCACGGGTGAATTGCAGGTCTACGCTGAACTGAAGCAATCGCGGCCAATGGCCTGAGCGGTGGCGCTTACCAACAGGGGCCGTTGAAAGCCGATTACCTCGTCCGACTGCTGCACTTCCGAAACCACCTTTCAAACACTGCGGCCTAGTCGCCTCCTATTCGCGCCCTGGACTGTTCTTGCCGTAGGCGAGCCAAAGCACCGCATCCAGCTCGGCGATGTTCTTGGCGGGGTGCTTTGGATTGGCGCGCAAGGTCATGCGGAGGCGCTGTGCCAGATCGACATAGGCAACGCCTTCAGATGCACCGCGCGGCCCCTTGAATTTGATGGCCGCCAAAAACTCTTCAACCGGCTCATTCTTGACCGGGTAGAGGTCCGGAAACCGGAGACAAAGCATCTCGGACAAGAACGCGCCGCGAGACCGGACACCCTTTTTGCGCAGCGAATCAATTTCCTCCGCGACCACCGTATCCCGCGTCGCAGAAGGTGCGTCGACTATGCGGATAAACGATCGGCAGAGTTCACGGAAGTCACTCGCTTTACCCTGGCGCTCCCAACCTGCGCCCTGCAGGCGATTGTTGAGTTTGACGCTCCAGTGCTTGGGCAGGGAGTCATAGAAGTCTTCGTTCGACGTACGCCCTTTAGCGCAAGCTTTGAAAATGCGCATCAACCCAGCCTTGTGAACTTCATAGCTCGCGAGTTGGTCCCGGCGCTTGCGGACAATTTCGGCCGCGCCGGCAATCTGTGGCAACTTCAAGGCGTCCAGCAGTTCCTCCTCAGAGGACTTTCCTGATGGACCGGTCGGCCCACCGCGAGGGGCCTCTCGGTAAATCTCGAGCCAACCCTCTGAGACGGCGAGGCACGAGGTCGTCATAGCTTCCACCCAACTGCATGCGGTGTCGAACTGCGACTTGCTCAACTGGAAGTAGACGTTCGCCTCGTGATTGCGTGAGAACGCAGCCCTGGTCAGGTTGGATGAGCCGACAAGTGCGTGGAAGCTGCCGTCAGCCTCTCGCCAAAACATCGCCTTCGGATGGAAGCCATCAATGCCTGTCGCGGCCATGAACTGCCCGTTGAATCGCTTCGGAAGCCACCTCATGACCTTACGGCAAGCCTCTTTGCGGGTGATACCGAAGTCCTTGCCGATGATGAAGAGGAACTTCTTACAGCCGTCGGTTAGCTTGGCCGGAGCATCCCATTCCGTTAGATAGGC
The DNA here is from genome assembly GCF_000799035.1 of Delftia sp. ZNC0008. Taxonomy (NCBI): domain Bacteria; kingdom Pseudomonadati; phylum Pseudomonadota; class Betaproteobacteria; order Burkholderiales; family Comamonadaceae; genus Delftia; species Delftia sp. ZNC0008. The sequence goes on along the minus strand of NZ_JTKZ01000252.1, from coordinate 12,454 downwards.
CGAGACGATATATAGCTCGACCGCCTTCATTAGCGCATTGGTGTAGTGATGCTCGAGGCTCTTGTCACCACTATCGGGCAGCAAGATCAGTTCCATGACATTTCTCCCATTTGTTTGCTTTCCATAGTATCTATGGTGTGGGGGGACGCAGACAGGAGATTTATGAGCCGCGCGTGGAAGTAGTCGCTGAAACGGGGCGCCTAGGAACTAGAAGCTCAGGTTCGTCTTGCTGTGCAGGACAGCCACTGCACCACTGATAGCGAACGTTGAAGCCAGTCTGTCATCGCATCAGCCGATGACTGCTTCCTGCTGTTCAACGGGAACGTGGCGTCTGTCCTCGAATGACGGCATCCGCTGCAAAGCCGACACCTGACGGCTAAGGTCCAACGCCTGCAGCGGGTAGTGGATTCACCCAGCCAACCCAACACATTCGTCAAACCTCAACAGGCTTGAGTCGCTTTACAGCGCCCGCACCGGAATGCAAATGTCGCAGCAGAACTCACCGGTCTCGGCATCCATGGCAGTGGCCGCAGAAAACATCTCAAAGCAAGGCCGGTCGTCACATTGCATGCCGCTGGATGGCATCCATTCGCGCGTCAGCCACATCCAGGCGTTGGCCAAGCTCTCGGGTTTTCCTTTGAACCTTGCCACTGCGTAACGGCCGCCCGGCAGAGTTTGGGTATCCACCTGGCCGCTGGCGACGAAATGCGCGGGGACTTCCACGCAGGCGTCATAGCGGCATTTGTTGGCGGGTGTGAGAGAGGGGTCGTCATAGCCTATGCCGTAGCACGTTTGATCGCTGAGGCCATTGGAGTGCATCCACGGCGCAATGGTGCCTCGCCAGAATTGGCCTATGGCTGGCCCATAAGGGCCGATCAAGCGTTGATAGGCGACATGTGCTTTGGGTAGATCAATGATGCGTACGTCCATGGCGATTTTTTCCTTCAGGTGACAAGAGCCCTGAGGTTCGCCGAACGCGCATGGGTCTTCCTGATGGAGATTGCCGAAGACCTGATCAGGATTGCTCTCCTGTCTGCCTGGCGGCTGCCCGATGGCGGCCGCCTGGGTTTTCAGCCGCTCAAGCGTGGTTGAGCGCCAGGCCGATGGCGTGCAGCCAAACTTGAGTTTGAAGGCGCGCGCAAATGCTTCGCCCGATTGGAAGCCGGTGGCCAGCGCGGTTTCAAGCACGGTTTCCTTGCTGCCGCAGGACAGCCGGAACGCCGCCTTCTCGAGCCGTCGGCGCTGCGCATAGCTGCCCAGCGTTTCTCCCATCCATGCTGCAAAAATTCGGTGAAAGTGGAAGCGCGAGAAATTGGCGATGTCGGCCAGATGTGCGCCATCCAGAGGCTGATCCAGGTGGGCATCGATGTAGTTGAGCACGCGATTGATCCGTCGCGCATACTCGGCGCGGGATGCCTGCTCGGAAGGCTTGTTCGTCATGGTCGTTCTTCTGGAAATCACCGTTCATGCGGCGATGGGGCTTGCCTGTCAGCGGGGGGGGCGGATGGAGACGACCAGCCGGCGCAGTTCTCGTCAGGCCGGCGCCTTGCCCTTCACCCACAACCCAAACTCCTTCATCACTTCCACCACGGGCTTGAGCCGCTCCCCATCGGGCGTCAGCTCGTACTCCACCTTGACCGGTGCAGTGGGGTAGACGGTGCGCTTGACCAGGCCCGCTTCCTCCAGCGCGCGAAGGTCCAGGGTGAGGGAGCGTTGGGAGATGCCGGGCATGTCGCGGCGCAGGTCGTTGAAGCGCCGGGGGCCGTCGATGAGGTAGGAGGCGATGAGCAGCCTCCAGCGGCCGCCCAGCAGGCGCATGGCTTCTTCCACGGAGCAGCCGGAGATGTTGGATTTCATAGCACATTCATCATAGGCAGGCGGCAGGTATATTTTTTTAACCTATGGGCAGTTTTATTGCCTTCTTCCAGATTTATCCCTGGTGCATGACATTGGCCAGGGGCTGTGCCTGAACGCGCAGGCCCCTTGTTCCATCACCAGAGAAATTCCATGAAGCTGTATTACCTGCCGGGCGCCTGTTCGCTGGCGCCGCACATTGTCCTGAACGAGCTGGGGCTTGATTTCCAACTGGTCCGGGTGGACCACAAGACCCACCAGACGGAAGACGGCAGGGACTTCCGTGCGCTCAGCCCGTTCGGCTATGTCCCCCTGCTGGAATTGAACGACGGCAGCCTGCTGCGGGAAGGGCCCGCCGTCCTGCAGTACTTGGCGGACCTGGGGCCTGCGTCGCTTCTGGCGCCGGCCCATGGCAGCCTGGAGCGCTATCGGCTGCTGGAGTGGCTGGCCTTCCTGAATTCGGAGATCCACAAGGGCTTCATCCCGCTGCTGTATGCGGTGGCGGCGGGAAAGTACGGCGTGGAGACGGCCAGGCCCAAGCTGGAGCAGCGGTATGCCTGGGTGAACGCGCAACTGGCCGGCAAGTGCTACCTGATGGGCGATGGCTTCACCGTGGCCGATGCCTATCTGTTCGCGCTCACGCAGTGGGGGCAGGCGCCGTGGCTGGAGTCGGTCTACAAGACGAGCATTCGCTTCGATGGCCTGGAGCATCTTGCCGGCTGGTATGCGCGGATGCGGGAGCGGCCTGCCGTGCGCCAGGCGCTGCAGGCCGAAGGTTTGCGATAGGGCCGGGGGCCGCCACGCATGCGGCCACCATGCACTTTGCTGCGTCATGGCAAGCAGCCCGCGCCTTGCGGCCTTGAGGGTGCCCAATGCAAATCGTCTGACGTGAAGTGACGTGATGTGGACGTGACGGATCACGCCAAGGTTTCAAGGCTCACGGCCACGATGACGGGGGCAGGCTCCGTGTTCACGAGGCGCAAGGCCTGGTTTGGCTGTCCGTCTCCGCGTGCGCGCTGAACCGTCACACCCATGGCCTGCACGGTGTCCGCCTCGTCCAGCGTCTGGCGCAGCGAGGCGGGGATCGGCGCTGCGGCAGTGAAGTCGAAGCGGGGTTTCAACGCGACGTAGAAAGTTGACACACGGCACGCCATCAGGCCGCCAGGCCCGAAGAACACGCCTGCATCCGGCACCAGGCCGCGACCCAGCGCCACCATCGAGGCGTCGTACCAGCTGCCGGGGTAGATCGGCACTTGGTCCCAGCATTCAGAGGTGATCGTCACCGTCTCCAGCGAAGCGGCGGGTAGCGCAAGGACGCGGCCGGAAGCGTCCAGGGCCTGCAGGGAAGCCGGAGCCTGCGGCCCTGGGCCGGATGTGTCGTTGAGATTCAAGCGCAAGGTGCCGGGGTTTGCGATCGTGCCGACAGCCACTGCTGCGCTCCACTCCGACGAACTCTTGGGCAGTGTCCAGATCGGTTTCCACTGGAGGTAGCCGGTCTCGTACACCTTGGTCCATCCCACAGGAGTGGGCGAGTATGCAGGTTCGCCCGCAGGCGTTGCCATCTTCTGCATGGCGCCTGCAAGCATCGACTGATAGGGAAATTTGCAGGCTTCGAGTACCTGCAGAAAGGTCTTGTATCCCTGCGAAAAGCTGCGCCCCGACGCTTGGTACAGCGCGCCATTGGCAGCGGACTGGGGCACCGTATCTGCAAAGAGAAACTGCGCATCGGCCATGGTGCCGGTCACTGGATCCGGCCAGTTCCACGCGGTCACCGGCATCAGCATCTGCCCCCGCACCAGCGGCGCCGAAATGGATGCCGAGCGCTTGAACACCATGCCGGTTTTCGGCCCGCTCGATACGCTTGGGGCCCTTGGGGGCGGAGGCACCAGATCAGCCAGGCCGCCGAGGAACTGATGGATCACGTTCATGAACGCTGTCTCCGGTTGACGGGGGGGGGCGGGGGGGGCGGGACCGGCCGCGGCGTCCCGCCCACCCGCTGTTCTTCAGGTCAGTGGATGCCCGGGAAGTCGACGATCACGCCGATGATTTGCGGGTTCACCGAGGTGCTGCTGCCCTTGAAGGTATTGGCCTGTGCGGTGCTCTTGGTGTACTCGGACTGGTGACCGCCCGTGCCACCGAAGGTGAAGGGCCCGATGCGCACACCCGCGCTGGCCTCGAAGGCCTGCTTGTTCTGCTGATAGGTGTTGGCGCTCATCGTGATCTCGAACGAAGGCTTGTAGACGACCAGCAGCTCGGACACCCGTGCCGCGACGATGCCGTTCGGGCCGAACAGGGAGCTCGATCCCGGGCCGCCGTTGGCCACCCACGGGGCGACGATGGTGTAGCCCTGGCCGCCCGGCCCCTGCTGGGCCTTGGCCAGTTCGCTCATGAAGCCGCCCGGGTACCAGTCGCCCGGATTCACCTTCACGCGCGTGGAGGACTCGCAGCTGATCTTCACTGCCGAGCTCGAGTCCTGGTTGAACAGGTCGGACTTGCTCCAGCCGCCCGATGCGTTGACGCTCCAGAAGAAGTTGCCAACGCTGGTCGAGCCCTTGGCAAACGAGGACTTGAAGTCGCTGCTCGATTGCGAAGATTTCATCGCGATCGAGAACGCGCCGGCGCTGCCATTGCTGAGCGCTGCGCGCCAGTCCGCGCCCGTCGTGTCGATGTGGAAGTCCGGCTGCCAGCGCAGGATGCCCGAGCCATCCGGCACCTTGGTCCAGCCTGCCGGTGCGTTGTTTGAGGCAGGGTCGCCCGACGGAATCTGCATCATGTCGATGGCGCGCTGCAGATCGCTGGGCATGCTGGCCCGCTCCAGCTCCATCTTCATCTTCACCGCCTGGTTGTAGGCGTTGGTGGCCGCCTGGATGGCGGCAACGTAGGCAGCAGCCTCCGGCGCGTTGTTGAGCCAGGTGTTGATGTCAGGGTAGCGGGCTGCGAATATCAAGCCGCCGTTCTGCTTTGAACTCAGGTAGAACTGGTTCATGTCGCTGTTGGCCTTGGCCATCGCATTGCTTTTCTGGACGCACAGGTTGGCCAGCTCCGCCTGATTGGCCTGCTGCTCGGGGCTGACCTTGAATGTCACGTGACCAAAGATCTGACGAACGGCGTCGAAGAGCGTCGCATCGAGGCTGCCGTACTGGCCGATCGCGGACCACTGCGGCATGCCGCTGACGATCTGATAGGCGGCCGGGTCCCATTGCCCGGTCGGAGCCGTGCCCCAGCTGAAGTCCTTGGGGGTGCCAAGCAACTGGAAATTCGGGGTGCCGAGATTATCGACAAGGGCGTTGTACAACTGGCTGAACATGGCTTGATCTGACATGGCGTGCAATTCCTGAAATTGAATGGATAGGGAGCGACATGAGGTTTGAAGTCATGAACGCTTTTCTTTGCCAATGAGAATGATTGCCCGGTATTGGGCCTAAGGCATGGGGTGCTTGGGAGAAATCGCAGGGGGTGACCGCGAAGAATGATTCATGGCGGGATACTCCTTTGAGTTGCGTGCAAGGATCCGACACGTGGGTGCCGGGAAGATGCCTCGACGGACGCTGACCGTAGAGGCGAAGAGGTGAAGGGATATGAGCCTTTGCAGACTTTCAAGGCTCGCGCGGATATTCCATATCAACCGCGCAAACCTGGAATGCACTGGCGCCTGCTGAAACCGTCATAAGTATTCGTTGGACTCATCATGCCCAATTGCATCAGGAGGATGGAATACTTCCAATGTCGTATTCGGTGAGCACGGACAGGCGATGCACGCTGGCCTGGATATCAGATGCTGCCGCCATTGCGAGTTGCCGTTGGCGCAAATGTCTGCAACTGGGCGGTGCTTGTCAGGCCCAGTTTGCGCAGAATGTTTTCGCGATGCTTGCGCACGGTCAAGTCGCTGAGGTAAAGCGAACGTGCGATCTCCTTGCTGGTCTGGCCCGCCAGCACGTGCACCATCACCTCCTGCTCGCGGGGCGACAGAGGGAGCGGTGAGCGGGCAGCGCTCAACCAGCCGTGCCGCCTGGCGTGCGTGACGAGTTCTACGGCATTGCGCAGGCCCAGCCGCGTGCACATATTGCTGCGGTGCTTGCGTACCGTGTGTTCGCTGATGCCCAGCTTGTGCGCAATGTCCCTGCAGCCGAGGCCTTTGGCCATCGCTTCGAGTACATCGATTTCGCGCGCAGTGAGCGCAGACGCGATGACTTCATCTGCTGTTGGATGCGCAGCATCGAGATGGCATTCGCTATTTGCCAAAGCTATTTCCGATATGTCCATGGTATGTCTCCAATGTTTTATATACCGATGCCATAGGGCCATTCCACGCCGAAGCCTCGGCGAGACTGCTTTGCACAGTGCCGTTTGAAAGATTGAATAACTCGCTAAACCGCCTGTTTACCGCCTGAGTAAACTGGCGTCATGCCATTCGTGTAGAAATTGTGCGGTAAAGGATCAGCCGAAGAAGCCTGAACATTGGACGATTGAAAATCGCGCGCATTCAGCCTGCGGCAGCCTTTTGTATCCAAGGCGGGAGATTAGTAAACCATTATCAAGATGGTGTGGTGCGTTGAGGGAGTATCAAAGTCGTTTGAGAATCTGTTATCGCCATTTCACCGTTGGAATGGACATCTTAGTGGAAATCTCTGGCGAAATCATTACATCTGGCTACAAAAGTTCGACACCAAGGTTTTTGCAGCAGATTGTGGGAAAGTCAATGGTCTTCTGTGGATCGCGCTTGCGTGATCAGGATTTTCTGGCATTGCCCAGCCGAGTCCAGGATGCGGGCTGTTGCGCAGGTCTTGAGACATGCGGGCAAGCAATTCCTGCCATGGCTTATCGAGAAGCGGCTGGGTGCCTGCGACGTGCTTCAAGGGAAGCACCTCTTTTGCCAAAAGCGTTCCCGGGTCATGGCGAAGGGCGTGAGCACCACGACCGTCGCCAGTTCCAACGACCTGGATAGACGCCAGTTCAGGGGGCAGGGCGGGTGCCATCGTCAGGCCCGCCCTCCAGCACGCGCAGCAGCAGGGAGAGCCTCTCATCCAGCTCGGCCAGTTCGGCGGCAGGCATGGGCGCCAGCATGGCGCGCTCGTTGTCCAGATGTGCTTCCACCGCGCGGTCTATCAGCTCCAGCCCCTGGTCGGTGAGCTGCACCAGCATGCTGCGCGCGTCCTGCGGGTTGGGCAGGCGCTGTACCAGGCCGCGCGTCTCCAGGCTTTTCATGCGGTGGGTCATGGTGCCCGAGGTGACCATGAGCGTGGAGAACAGGGCCGTGGGCGTGAGGCAGAAGGGCGCGCCCGAGCGGCGCAGCGTGGCCAGCACGTCGAACTCCCACATGGTCATGCCGAAGCGTGCAAAGCATTCCTCCAGCCGCTGCTCCAGCAGGGCGGCGCAGCGCTTGATGCGGCCTATGGGGCCCATGGGGCTGGGGTCCAGGTCGGGGCGTTCGCGGCGCCATTGGGCCAGGATGGTGTCGACATGGTCGGGCAGGCGTTGGGATGGGGGTTGGGTCATTTGTCTTGATTTTAAGATAAATCGTGCATAATGGGTTTGTCTTGAATTGAAGATAAATCCATGTCCTCCTCCTCATCGTCCTGTGCCTCCACGGCTCCTGCTGCAGCCAGCGCTGCCATGTCATGGCGCGACATCCTGCTGACCGCGCTGGCCCCCGCCATCTGGGGTTCCACCTACATCGTCACTTCCGAACTGCTGCCGCCGGACCGGCCGTTCACGGCCGCGCTGATCCGTGTGCTGCCGGCCGGGCTGCTGCTGGTGCTGTTCACGCGGCGGCTGCCAGCGGGTTCGGGCTGGTGGCGGCTGGCGGTGCTGGGCGGGCTGAACATCGGCGTGTTCCAGGCGCTGCTGTTCGTGGCGGCCTACCGTTTGCCGGGCGGGCTGGCGGCCGTGCTGGGCGCCGTGCAGCCGCTGCTGGTGATGGCGCTGGCCTGGGGCGTGGACGGGCGGGTCCCCGCGCGGCTGACGCTGTGGGCCGCCGTGGCCGGCATTGCGGGCATGGCAGTGCTGCTGCTGTCGCCGCAGACGGTGTTCGAGCCCGTGGGCATGGCGGCGGCGCTGGCCGGCGCGGTGTGCATGGCGGCCGGCACGTGGCTGACGCGGCGCTGGCGCGTGGACTTGCCGGTGCTGGCGCTGACGGGCTGGCAACTGCTGTTTGGCGGGCTGATGCTGCTGCCGCTGGCCTGGTGGGTGGATGCGCCGCTGCCCGCGCTGTCTTTCACCCAGCTGGGTGCCTATGCCTACCTGTGTCTTGCCGGCGCGCTGCTGGCCTATGTGCTGTGGTTTCGCGGCATCGGGCGCCTGCCTTCGGTGGCCGTGTCGTCATTGGGCTTGTTGAGCCCGCTCACCGCCGTGGTCCTGGGCTGGGCGCTGCTGTCGCAGTCCATGACGGGCATGTCCTTCCTGGGCCTGCTGGTGGTGCTGGCCAGCGTGCTGGTGGTGCAGTGGTCTGCTTCGCGCGGCGCCTGAGTTTCTGGCATCGAGGTTCCTCTTTTTTCCCACCGAGCGTTTCACATGACTTCTTCCGAACTTTCCTCCATGCCCATCGGGCAGGCCATCGCTTCACGCGTTTCCGCAGACCGTTTCGAGCCGGGTAGCCCGTTGGCCGATGAGACGCTGGCCGCGCTGGTGGCCCAGGCCTCGCTGTCCCCGTCGGCCTACAACCTGCAGAACTGGCGCTTCATTGCCGTGCGCACACCCGAGGCCAAGGCGCGCCTGAAAGCCGCCGCCTATGGGCAGCAGAAGGTGGAGGACGCCTCTGCCGTCTTCATCGTCTGCGGCACGCTGGCCGCCCATGCGCGGCTGGCGGAGTTCTTGCAGCCCAGCGTGGACAGCGGCGTGATGAGCCAGCGCACGGCCGATGGCTGGGTGGCGCAGGCCCATGCCGCGCATGCGGACAACCTGCAGCTGCAGCGCGACGAGGCCGTGCGCTCGGCCTCGCTGGCGGCCATGACGCTGATGCTGTCCGCCCAGGGCCTGGGGCTGGCGAGCTGCCCCATGGTGGGATTCGATGCGGAACTGCTGGCAGCGGGCTTTGGCCTGCAGGCCCACGAACTGCCCGTGATGCTGGTGGCCGTGGGCCACGCGGCCGGCACGCTGCGCCCGCAGAAGGCGCGCAGGCCGCTGGCCGACATCCTGGCCTACGCCTGAGCGTGGGATGGGTTGGCCGGGTGCAGGCTCAGCTGGCAGGCTGCAGCTGCATGCCCAGGCGCGAGAACAGGATCTGCCGGCCGTCGCCCTGCAGGCGCTGTATCACCATGCCACCATCGCGGTGCAGGTAGATGCGCAGGGCGCTGCCGTTGCCGGGATCGTGGTCCAGGTAGCAGGGGTCCTTGTCCAGGTCCTTCCAGCCATGGGGTTCGACCAGCCGGCGGCCGGCGATGCGGCGCAGCTCGGACTCGGGCGCCGCGAAATAGGTGTGGGTCTGCAGCCACAGCGTGCGCAGCTGTTCGAAGGCCTGGTCGCGAGAAGAACAGGCGGGCGCAGCCTCCAGCAGGGACAGCAGCATGTCCAGAAGCTGATCGTATGAATACTGCATGCCGCGCCCCTTTCAGCGATCGACGGTGCGCACCGCGCATCCTCGATCAGCGTAACCGGATATGGCGCGAATGTGAACAAAGCATGACCGTGGTGGTTTGTCGCTATTGCCAGTCCGTACCGACAGTGATTGGCGCGGCTGTTGCATGTGGGGCATGTGAGGCATGTGGGGCAAGGGCCTGGATGGCCGGACAATGGCCGGCAGATCCGGCGTGATGCCTGTCTTTTGCGCCTGCTCCGCTGTTGCCGCCATCTTCCTGTTTCCCTTCACTTGTGCTGCCCATGGAACGCTTCACCATCTCCATCGACGACGACCTGGCCCGTGATTTCGACGGCTGGATCGCCGCGCGCGGCTACGACAACCGCTCCGAAGCCATACGCGACGTGCTGCGTGCCCACCTGGCCCAGGTGCGCGAGCGCGAGGACGCCGACGGCCTGTGCGTGGCCAACCTGTCCTATGTCTACAACCACCACGAGCGCGATCTGTCCGAGCGCCTGGCCAGTCTGCAGCACGACCACCATGAGCTGCACATGGCCACCACGCACGTGCACCTGGACCACGAGCAATGCATTGAAACCGTCATGCTGCGCGGCCCGGCCAGCGCCGTGCGGCGCTTTGCCGACACCATCACGGCCGAGCGCGGCGTGCACCACGGCCAGCTCAACGTGGTGATGGCGCGCAGGGCAGAGCCTGGCGGGCACGATCACGCGCACCACCATCCGCATTCGCACGACGATTGAGCCAGCCCGGGGCCGGGCGCATTGCGCAGCCCCTGTCATGCAGGTCGGTATGAAGTTTGCTTTTTTCTTCATACAACTCCTGGAAACGCATGACACATCCCCTGAATTCCCCTTCCCGGCGCCTTGCCGTGCACCAGATTGCAGCAGCTGGCCTGCTGGGCCTGGGTTGCATTCCCCATGTCGGTGCACAGCAGGCGGGCAACGCCACGGCCAGCCTGCAGGCTGTCGAGGTCAAGGGCCAGACCGCGCGCGGCGCCTCGGCCGCCTACACCACCAGCGTGATCGAGGCCGAGGACATCGCCAACGCCCATGTCAGCCATCCGCAGGAGCTGCTGCGCCAGGTGCCGGGCATGAACGTGCAGAACTACCAGCTGTCCGGCGTGGGTGACGCCATCGTCATGCGCGGCTTCGGCGGGGGCGGGCACGGCGGCGACGTGGGCGTGGTGCTGGACGGCATTCCACTGAACGAGGCCATGTCGCATGCCGACGGCTATGTGGACCTGGGCGTTATCGTGCCGCTGGAGATGGAGCGCATCAGCATCTACAAGGGGCCGGTGTCGGCGCTGTACGGAAACTTCAACCGCGCAGGGCTGATGGCGATAGAGACGCGCAAGCAGGGCGACTACACCCCCTACCGCGAGGCCGACGTGAGCATGGCCTCGCACGGCACGCTGGACGCTCAGGCGGCGCTGGGGCTGAAGCCGGGCGATGACGAGTTCCTGAACCTGGCGGCCCAGCACTACCGCACGGACGGTTTCCGCGCGCAGTCGCAAATGCAGCGCAGCACGGCATCCCTGCGCTGGAGCAAGCGGCTCTCGTCGCAGCTGGAAGTGGCGCTGTCGGCACGGCTGCACCACGGCGAGGGCGACTCGCCTTCGTACCTGACGGCGGGGCAGTTCGCACGCGATCCGCATGGCATCGATCCGCGCGCCATGAACGATGGCACGCGCAAGAACTTCGCCACGCTGCGCGCCGATGTGCAGTACGCGCTCTCGCCACGGCTGACCTGGCTGGGCTATGCCTACACCACGCAGCAAAGCTTCACGCGCTGGTTCAGCCGGCCCATCGACGCACTGCAGTGGCGCCAGCGCGAGGAAAGCTATGACCGCGCCGTCTACGGCGCAGGCACCAGCCTCAATGGCCGCCATGCCACGGCGCTGACCCCGATCAACTGGGTGGCGGGTCTGGAGGCCGTGCGTGAGTCCACCGACTACCAGTTCTACGATGGCCTGCAGTGGCGCGAGCGCACGGGCGCTGCCCTGGATGACCGCAATTCCAGGCTCAACACCCTCTCGGCCTTTGCCGAGGTGGATGCGCCCGTTCACCGCCTGCTGCAGCTGTCCGCCGGCCTGCGCTGGGATCGCTTCACGGGCGGCTGCCGTCCCAACGGCCCTGAGGCGGGCAGCGACCCCTGCGGCCCGCTGGCGCGCACCTCGCATGCCAGTCCCAAGCTGGGCCTGCGCTCGCAGGTGGCGCCGGGTGTGCTGCTGCGCGCCAGCTGGTCCGAAGGATTTGCGCTGGCCAGCGATTTCGCCAAGTACGCGCTGGGCGCCGCGCAGCTCGATCCCAACATCTTCCGCCAGACTGAAGTGGGCGCGCAGATCAAGCCCATGCCGGGCCTGGTGCTGGATGTGGCCGCCTATAGGCTGCAGTCCTCGGGCGAGATCCGCAGCGTGGCGCCCGGCGTCTATGAGAACTTCGGCGCAACGCGCCGCACGGGCGTGGAGGCCAGCGCGCTGTGGGCCGTGCGCAAGAACCTGGACCTGCAAGTGGCCTGGGGCAGCGCCCATTCGCGCGTGACCGAGAACGGCAACCCGGCCCTGGTCGGCAACCAGGTGGCCGGCGTGCCCCGGCAGACGGCCACCGTGGGCCTGGCCTGGCGCCCGCTGGCGCAGTGGGAAGGCTCGCTCACCTGGCGCCGCGTGGGCCGCTATGCCGTCACCGCCGACAACAGCGTCTTCTATGGCGGCTACGCCACCTGGGACCTGGGCCTGAGCTGGCGCCTGCCTTCGGCGCGCAGCCGCATCTACGCCGTGGTCTCCAACCTGGGGGACAAGGCCTATGCCACGTCGGCCTCGGTCATCCGCGGCGTGCCGCTGTTCGCGCCCGGAGCGCCGCGCACGCTCAAGGTCGGCGTGCAGACGCAGTTTTGAGGAAACCCCAAATGAGAAACAGGTACATGACAGCCCGCCATCCCTTCGCCGCCGCAGCGTTCGCTGCGCTGCTGGCCTGCGCACCGCTGGCCCAGGCCCACAACGTCTGGCTGGAGCCCGATGCCGACGGCGCCTACACCGTGCAGTTCGGCGGCCATGAGGGCAAGCTGGAG
>NZ_JTKZ01000664.1:0-6983 GCF_000799035.1 Delftia sp. ZNC0008 | reverse complement strand
CCGCGTCTTCAAGAAGGACGGCGGGTATTTCATCCGGGCCAAGCACCTGGCGCTCCGGCGCGGTGAGAGCGCCGTGGCGCCGGCCATGACGGCCGACCTGGCGCAGGAACTGCTGCGCATTGCTGGCGGCAATGTCCCTGGCTCCGGGCGCGGCGCCCAGCAGGCGCCAATGGCGCGCGCGCAAAAGGTCGTGGACGCGGTGCGCCAGGCCTGGGCCAATGCGCCGCATGTCAACGTGGTGTTCGACCTGCAAGACCCGCGCGTGCCCCAGGAGGCGCGCGACACGGAACGGCTGCAGGCCGCCGAGGGAGCGGAGGGCGTGCCCAAGGGCTTCTACTTCGATGGGGAGGTCTACCTGGTGGCCAGTCAGCTGGCCACGCCCGAGGAAGCGGCCCGCGTGCTGTACCACGAGGCGCTGGGCCACCACGGCCTGCGCGGCGCCTTCGGCGAGAAGCTGGATGCGGTGCTGGACCAGATCATCGTGGCCCGCCCCCGCGAGGTGCGCACCAAGCTGCAGGAGTATGGAGAACTGGACGACCTGGTGGGCCGGCGCTACGCGGCCGAGGAGGTGCTGGCCGAGATGGCCGAGACACAGCCGCAGCTCGGCTTTGTCCGCCGCGCCGTCGCCGCCATCCGCGCCTGGCTGCGCACCCATGTGCCCGCGCTGCGCGACCTGGTCATGACGGACGCGGAGATCATCCGCGACTTCATCCTGCCGGCGCGCCGCTGGGTGGAGCGTGGCGCTTTGGCAGGCGCCTTGGCGCCGGTGGCAAGGCCTGCGTTCAGCCTGGACAGCGGCGCGGGCCGCCGCGCGCTGCAGGAGTTGTCCGAGCTCGACGACCTGTTCACCTTTCCCAGGTCGCAGAAGACGGACCTGGCTGCCATCGCCCACGAGCACGACCCAGAGATCCGCGTCAGCAAGCCGGTCAGCGTCGCGGGCCGGCAGGAGTACACGCTCACCATGTCGGGGGGCAAGAAGGCCATCCTGTCGGTGCGCCAGCCCAACCCGTATGGCGGCGAGCAGGTCTACGACATGCTCTACACGGCGGAAGGCATGGAGGCCGTGGCCGGCAGGCCTGGCGAGAACCCGGAGGATGTGCCTCCGACCACGGACGTGTGGCTGGACGTGTCCAAGTTGTCCCGTGGGGACTCGGGTGCCATGGCGTACAGCATCGCCGCCACCTTCGCGCACAACACGGACAGCATTTTCATCGGCGATCCTCACGGGCTGAGCAAGACCGCGCTGCGTCGCCGGCTGGAGCAGATGCTGTCCAGCGCCTTGAAGTTCGGCACCACGCGCCACTTGGCGCCGCACCCCGACCAAGTGCGCGGCGGTCACGGCGTGCCAGGCCTGCGCTGGGTCTATGGGGATGACGTGGGGAATGTGGAGCGCATGATTGCGGCGAGTGTGGCAGCCACGGATAATGCTTTCCCAACCTCCAACCAGATCGAATATGACGCAGACCACGGTACTTTCCGACGTGCCAGCACCGGAGATCAACTATCAAGACAGCGACTGGCTGTCCTGGTTGGACAATCCCTCCGAGCAAGCCGTGGCATGGATAGAAGCGGACCAGCAGAAGCGGAAGCTGGCTGGCGAACAGTTGCGCGAGCGGCTGTCTGGCGTGCCCTTCTACGCCGAGCGGGCGGGCAGGACCAAGGAGATCGAAGGCAGCGAGGCTCCCTACTGGGAGAGTTTGCTAAGCGGCACGCACAAGTTCTAACCGACTCTAGCCGCAGCCGCCGAGTTTTCTATAGCCGCGGCGCCGCCTCCGGCGCTGCCACTCCAGCGCAGTCCAAGGGCCGCCTGGGGCGTTTGCAGGACAAGGTGGCGGACCTCACCGGCTACCGCTCCGTCGATGACTTCCTCTACGCCTGGCAGGACAAGTTCATCGACCTCAAGCGCATCCAGGAACACATCAAGGCCTTGAACGGCACCGTCAGCGAGACGAATGACGCCTACCGAGGCGAGGAGCTGTACCACAAGCGTGTGGCCAAGCGCACGGCCAACTTCCTGCGCGACGAAGTGCAGCCGCTGCTGCGACGTCTGAACGCCACGGGCGTGGCAATCGAGGAGCTGGAGCGCTTCCTGCACGCCCGGCACGCGCCCGAAGCCAACCTCGTCATGGCCGAGCGCAACCCTGGTGCGCAGCAGCTGCAGGCCCAGCGCAATGCCGCTGGCAAGACCGTGGAAGATCTGCGCCGCCAACTGCAGCGTGCCCAGGCCCGAGGCATGGCCGCCGGCCCGGTGCAGAAGGCGCTGGGCCAAGCCCTCATCGATCAGGACCGCTGGGACCGCGCCGAGGCCTTTGACGGCACCGAGGAGGAACGCCTGTCGCTGTCGGGCATGAGCGATGCCGAGGCGGCGGCGGTGATGGCCGGCTACAGCCCGGAGCAGCGCCAGGTGCTGGACGAGCTGGCCGCGCGCGTGGACCGTATCAACGACGGCACGCTGCAGACCTTGGAGAACTACGGCCTCATGGACCAGGCCACGCTGGGGGCCTGGCGCAAGACCTACCAGCACTACGTGCCCCTGCATCGGGATGAAGCGCACCCAGAAGGCAAGGCACACCCCATTGGCCAGGGATTCAGCACCCGAGGTGACGCAGCGAAGCGGCGCACAGGCTCCAACGAGCGCGTGACCAACATCTTGAGCCACGTCGTCATGCAGCGCGAAACAGCACTCATGCGGGGCGAGAAAAACAATGTGGTCAAGCGCATGTACCTGCTGGCAGCGCAGAACCCGGACAAGGAGCTTTGGAGCCTGGAACTGCCCAAGAAGAAGGCACTGGACACGGATACGGGCCTGGTCAAGACCATGGTGGATCAGGGAGCCAAGGTGCGCGACAACGTGGTGACGGTGCGCATTGGCGGCAAGGATCGGTACATCGTCTTCAACGAGCGCAACGAGAAGGCCGTGCGCCTGGCCGTGGCCATGAAGAACCTGGACGCCATGGAACTGGACCGCTTCACGCGGATTGCAGCCTGGATCACGCGGTGGTTCTCCTCGGTCAACACCCAGTACAACCCTGTATTCGGTGTCATGAACCTGGCGCGCGACCTGCAGGGCGCCATGCTGCAGCTGTCCACCACGCCACTGGCCGGGAAGCAAGCCGAGGTGTTCCGCAACATCCGGCGAAACACGCGCGCCATCTACAAGGATCTGCGCCGCGAGCGTCGGGAGGAGGGCGCCGGCACGAGCGAATGGGCCAAGCTGTGGGAGCAGCTGCAGCTGGACGGCGGCACCACTGGCTATCGCGACCTGCATGCCGATCCCAAGGACCGCGCCAAGGCATTGCAGAAGGCGCTGGACCAGGTGAGCGAGGGCAAGGTGGTTGGCAGCGGCCGCGCGCTGCTGGCCTGGCTGTCGGACTTCAATGAGACCCTGGAGGCAACAACGCGCCTGGGTGTCTACAAGGCTGCGCTGGACCAGGGCATCAGCCGGCAAGAGGCCGCGAGCATCGCCAAGAACATCACGGTGAACTTCAACCGCAAGGGCCGCAACACCTCCGTGGTGGGGGCACATTTTGCGTTCCTGAATGCCGCGATTCAGGGCAACAAGCGCATGCTGGAGACGCTGGCGGGGCCTGCCGGGCGCAAGATCATGATGGGTGGCGTGGCCCTGGGCATGGCGTCGGCCATGGCCGGCTACCTGATGATGGGCGGCGGCGATGGTGCCGACGACGAATGGAAGAAGATCCCCGAGTTTGTAAAGGAGCGGGCGATCATCATCCCGCTGGGACGCCAGGACTATGTGGCTATCCCTCTGCCTCTGGGCTTCCATGTGTTCCCCAACATCGGCCGCACCATCGTGGAGATGGGTGTGCACGACGACCCGACGAAGAGCCGAATGGGGCACGTCCTGGACATGGCCGTGCTGGCCCTCGATGCCTACAACCCGCTGGGCGGGTCTGCGGATCTGGGGCAGATGGCATCGCCTACTTGGTTTGACCCCGTGCTGTCCCTCGCTCGCAACAAGGACTGGACAGGACGGGAGATCTACCGAGAGGACCGGAATTCAAACGACCCAACGCCAGGCGCGAGCCGGGTGAAGGATTCGACTGCGAAGCCTTACCGCTGGCTGGCCTCCTTGGCCAATGCCGCGACGGGCGGCAACGAATGGCGGCCCGGCGCTGCCAGCCCAACGCCAGAGGCCATCGAGTACCTGGTGGAGCAGATCACTGGCGGCGTGGGCCGCGAGGTGAACAAGGCCGTGGCCATGACCACTTCCGCCTTCACTGGTGAGGAACTGGCGCCGCATCAAATTGTTCTGGCAGGGCGTCTCTATGGGAACACGCGCGGCGCCAACGGCCAGAGCAACGCCTATTACGAGAACCTCAAGCGGATCAACATCAGCGAGAGCGAGTTCAAAGCCCGGGTCCAACGTGGCGAGGATGCTGATGCGGTGCTGGCTGACGTGCCTCTGGCGAGGGCCTATGACGCAGCCAAAGCACTGGACAA
This sequence comes from Delftia sp. ZNC0008, assembly GCF_000799035.1. Taxonomy (NCBI): domain Bacteria; kingdom Pseudomonadati; phylum Pseudomonadota; class Betaproteobacteria; order Burkholderiales; family Comamonadaceae; genus Delftia; species Delftia sp. ZNC0008. The sequence goes on along the minus strand of NZ_JTKZ01000664.1, from coordinate 2,522 downwards.
GAAGATCTCCGACCTCCGCAAGTTTCGCCGCAGCGTGCAGGCTAGCGATGCACCGAACAAGCGCGATCAGGTCAAGGCGATCAATCAAGAGATTGAGGTTTCCATGCATCTGTTGAATGCGGAGGTGCACCTAACGCTGGAAAAAGCGAAAACCCAGCGCCCATGACAAACAACAAAAACGCGAACTAGTTCTTGATCGAAGATTTCAATGCGTTGCACATTGTTTCAGTTGACAATGCTTGACACTTTTGGCGCATTACTGTGACTGTGCCCTGCGGTCTTGATGCCCAGTGGAGCTTGTTTGATGAATTTTTCACTTTCTCGATGGCTGGCCGGGGTTGGCTTGGCTTTTCTGCTGTCCTCCAACGCCGCTGCCCAGTGGTCCTATCCACCGGGCAGCTCTCTGGTCGTCCCGCCGGGCGGCGCCGTGGACCTGTCCTGCTCTGCACTGGACATGCAGGGAACCCTGGACTTGGGCGGCGCCCTGACCGTCGATTCTTCGGCTACGTTCGCAAGTACCGCCGCCATCACGAACAGTGGCGGAACGCTGTCGGTGGGTGGTGACCTGCAGATCAACGGATCACTGAATGCCGGCAACAACACGATCGAGCTGCGCGACGGCTGCGATCCGGGCAACACCAGCCAGCTCAGCGGCACCTTGGTCGTGCAGAACCTGACCATCAAGAGCAGCACGGGCCGCACCTTTGTGCTGCCTGTCGGGGCAAATATCACCGTGCTCGGGACGCTGACCGTCGAGGGAGTGCCTGGTCAGCCTGTGGTGCTGCAGGCTGCCAGCGGCACTGCGGTCATCAACCTGGGTCCCGGTGCGACGGTGGTACGCACCAATGCGACGGTTCCGCCCACTGTGCAGATCGGTGCAGGTCCCGGCCCATCGGCTGCGGCCATTCCCACACTGAGCGAGTATGGGTTGGTCCTTCTCTCTGTGCTCATGGGACTGGCGCTTTGGCGTCAGCGCCGCACTGCACAACGTTAGCCACTACACATTCAGACTATGAAAACCATGAAATTCACGCTGCGCTCTGTCTCTTTCGCTGCGGCCATCGTCTTGAGCGGCGCTGCAGTGGCGGCTCCTGGCGGCGCCGACATCACCATCACACCACCCGCCAATGGTGGATTCGTCATCAAGAACAATGCAGGCAATGCAGAGCGGTTCCGGGTGATGGAAACAGGCGATGTATATCTGCCCAACCTATCCAACACATCGGAGGCTGGCAGCGTGGCCTGCTATGACGATGTGACGGGGCGACTGGGCAAGTGCGCAGCAGGGGCGATTGTGGGGAACCCGGGGCCGACGGGAGCAACCGGGGCGACCGGTGCAACAGGACCTGCAGGCGCGACCGGCCAGGCAGGTCCTGCGGGACCCACAGGTCCGGCCGGCGTTCAAGGCCCGGCGGGCCAGACAGGCGCTCAAGGCCCCATTGGTGCCACGGGCCTTCAAGGTCCGACGGGGGCGCAGGGTGATATTGGCTTGCCTGGTCCTACAGGCCCCGCAGGCCCTGCAGGTGCATCGGGTGGTAAAGCCATCATGAGCAGCAGCGCGAAAGGCATGGCGTTGACAACGATTGCAGGTGGCTTGCCCGGCAACGTTGCGGTCTTGCCGATGAATGGCTACGTTCCTGCTGCTGCAATGCAAAGTCTTATTGGTGGAAACCTAGACCTTACAGCACAGCAAGCAGCAGATGGAGTACCTCAATCATTTCCAGCTGATGGTGTTATAACTGGATTGACTGCGCAAATCCAGAACACCAATGCATTGAGTTTGGTGGGAACTACTATCTCATTGCAGGCGCAACTTTATACATCCGTGGATAATGTATTTTCGCCAGTGCCAGGAGCGGTATGCACAATGGGTCCTAGTTATACGGGGATTCTTACTATAGGTACTATTTCGAGCTGCGTTGTTACTGGTTTGAGCATTCCTGTTACATCTGGTACGCGAGGGGTTTTCGTAATTTCGGCAAATGCTTTTGGTCTTACTTTGGTAAATACTGTGAATGTCGTAGGGGGGGCATCGCTTGTAATGCAATAAAAGCCTTGTTTTAGTATTCACCGTGCTCTCAGATGCTGAAAAGTGTCTGAGAGTTTTTTATTTAAAATTTCCTAAAAAGATTTCGATAATATTGCCGGGGTGTGGTTTTGATGAGAGAAGACGACGGGAACGCGTCGGAGCCGCACACAGGTCAACGATATTCCGGCCAAGTGGCTAGGTACTGCAGTAGAGGATGCTGCGCTGGAGGCATCAGCGAATCGTCACCACTGGGATATCTGCGTGGGCCAAGCCCGGCACAAGCAGCTGACGAGCTATATGGTCCTTTTACTATGACCAAATCCTGCCCAAAGTAGGCCAAAATTGTGTGGAAAAGGCATGATTGCGAAAACACCAGAAGCGTGGCTATCGCTGCAAGTTGTTGATGTAAAAGGCGTTTTCTCTTGTGCCTATTTCGGTGAATCGGACTTTTAATCCGTTGGTCGCGAGTTCGAATCTCGCAGGACCCACCAAA
>NZ_JTKZ01000029.1:0-1768 GCF_000799035.1 Delftia sp. ZNC0008 | reverse complement strand
GTCAGCATGATCTTGGAGCCGCTGGACTTGGCCACCAGCGTGCCGCCGCTGACGGTCTTGATGCTGGCCATGCCCTTGCCGTCCTTGATCATCTTGGACAGCGCCGCTGCATCCCACTTGCCGGCCACCACGTGGTAGGTCAGCACCGTGGTCAGCGTGCCCTTGTTCTCGGGCTTGAGCAGGGTGTCCACCGTGCCTGCGGGCAGGGCCTCGAAGGCGGCATTGGTGGGCGCGAACACGGTGAACGGACCCGGGCCCTTGAGCGTATCGACCAGGCCCGCCGCCTTGACGGCTGCGACCAGGGTGGTGTGGTCCTTGGAGTTGACGGCGTTGTCGATGATGTCCTTGGACGGCAGCATGGGTGCACCGCCCACCATCACATCGGCCATGGCGGCCACGGAGGCAGCCGACATCACGATGGCCAGGCCGAACGAGGCCAGCTTGCGGGTGTTTTGAATCGAGACCATGGAATGCTCCTAGCGGGTTGATGACAAGCCGAACGATTCCGGCTGATCTGGATACGCAGCGCAGCGGGGTCTGGATTCAAAAAAGAAAAAGAAACGGCTGCATCCGCAAACCGTTACCTGCGCTTTCAATTGCGGCACATCCAGACCTGCGCGGCCTGCGTACTGCCGGATAGCGGGGACGCATCCCATTCCCCTGGAGCAGGTGGCCACCTCTTCAGTGGAACGCGCTTTCGCCACACCCGTGTGCTTTCGGCCGGAGGCGCATTCTTCACGTTGACCGTTCGCGCCTGCCGCGAACCGAGAGGAACCATCATGTCCGACGAATCAGTGTTGATCGGGGTTTTGCAAAAACGTGCCAAGAAGCTGGAGGACAGGCGCCAGTTCTTCCGCAAGACCAGCGGCGTGGCCGTGGGCATGGCGGGCGGGGTGATCCTGTCCGCCTGCGGCGGTGGCGGGGGCGATGCGAATGCGCAGGCCAACGGGCCCACGGATGCGGAGATCCTGAACTTCGCCCTCAACCTGGAGTATCTGGAGTCGCAGTTCTATCACTACGCGGTGTTCGGCACCGGCCTGCCCGCCAACCTGCAGTCGGGCGTGGGCACGCAGGGCGCCATCACGGGCGGCCGTGCCGTGGCCTTCAAGGACCCCGTGGTGGCGCAGTACGCCAAGGAGATCGCCCAGGACGAGATCGCCCACGTGGCCTTCCTGCGCGCGGCGCTGGGCTCGGCCGCGGTGGCGCAGCCGCAGATCGACATCGGCGGAACCGACCCGAACGGCGCCTTCTCGGTGGCCGCGCGAGCGGCCGGGCTGGTGGGCGCGGGCACGGCCTTCGATCCCTATGCGAGTGACGAGAACTTCCTGCTGGGGGCCTTCATCTTCGAGGACGTGGGCGTCACCGCCTACAAGGGCGCATCGCCGCTGATCACCAACAAGACCTATCTGGAGGCAGCCGCCGGCATCCTGGCCGCCGAGGCCTACCACGCAGGTCTGGTGCGCACGGTGCTGTACGCCAAGGGCCTGGCCACGCCCGCGCTGCGCACGGCGGCCGGCGCCATCTCGGATGCGCGCGACAGCCTGGATGGCTCCACCGACGTGGACCAGGGCATCACGGGGGATGCCACCACGTCCAACATCGTGCCGCTGGATGCCAACGGCATCGCTTTCAGCCGCTCGCCGGGCGACGTGCTGAACATCGTGTACCTGACCAAGGACACGGCGACCAAGGGCGGGTTCTTCCCGGCCGGCGTGAACGGCTCGCTGGTGATGAGCAGCGCCTACGCCTGACGCGGACCGCCCGCCTG
>NZ_JTKZ01000365.1:0-48461 GCF_000799035.1 Delftia sp. ZNC0008 | reverse complement strand
CCGCGTAGGGTCTGCCGAAGGCTACGGTTTTGCGGACGTCATCTCGGGCGAGCTCGACGCCGCCGAAGAGCGCGACGATGCCAAGCCTGCCAAGCGCGTACTGCTGCCCCAGGTCGATTCGCCCAAGCTGCACAAGGTGCTGGCCCAGGCCGGGCTGGGATCGCGCCTTGAAATGGAGCAGCTCATTCTTGAAGGCCGCATCTCGGTCAACAACGAGCCTGCCCACGTGGGCCAGCGCATCCAGTTCGGCGACCAGATCAAGGTCAACGGCCAGCCCATCCGCTTTCGCATCGATCCGCCGCCGGCGCGTGTCATCGCCTACCACAAGCCCGTGGGTGAAGTCGTCACGCACGACGATCCCCAGAACCGCCCCACGGTGTTCCGCAAGCTGCCGCGCCTGCAGCATGGCAAATGGCAGTCCGTTGGCCGCCTGGACCTGAACACCGAAGGCCTGCTGCTGTTCACCAGCTCGGGCGAGCTGGCCAACTCCCTGATGCACCCGCGCTTCGGCCTGGAGCGCGAGTACGCGGCCCGCGTGCTGGGCGCGCTCAGCAAGGAAGAAAAGCAGCGCCTGACCGATGGCGTGCAGCTGGAAGACGGCGTGGCCGCCTTCGGCTCGATCGAGGATGGCGGCGGCGAAGGCGCCAACTGCTGGTACCGCGTGACCATTTCCGAAGGCCGCAACCGCGAAGTGCGCCGCATGTTCGAGGCGGTGGGCCATGCCGTGAGTCGGCTGATCCGCATCCGCTATGGCGCCATGGTGCTTCCGCGCGGCCTCAAGCGCGGCGCCTGGGTGGAGCTGGACCAGGCCGACATCCAGTCCCTGGCCTCCGCGGCAGGCATGCAGGCGCGTGCGCCTGCTGCATCCAAGCCTCCGGCCGGAGGCCGCCGTGGTGGCCCGGCCGACCGCAACACCGTCCGCCGCGAAGGCGGCGGCCGCTATTTCGACGGCAATCGCCCGGCACCCAATGCCATGCTGGACGGCCCGCGTGCCAAGCCCGCTCCCAAGGGTGGCAAGGCGGACGGCGGGCAGGGCAGAGGGCAGGGCGGTGCAGGCGGGCGGGGCAAGACAGGTGGCAGCCAGCAGCCCGATCCGATGCGTACATCGGTGGGCTACATCGGCTCCGACAGCCTGTCGCGTGCACGCCAGAACGCCAAGCGCAAGCCGGGAGGGCGCCGCTGAAATACGGCGGTCAGCCTCCCCTTTGGCAGCACCATGTCATCAAGGACTTTGATGGCACAGCTAGAATCAACGGTTTTGTCCAATTGACAAAAATCCATAGTAACCCTGATTAGGAACCATTCAAATGGCCATCGAACGCACTCTTTCCATCATCAAGCCCGACGCCGTTGCCAAGAACGTGATCGGCCAGATCTACGCTCGCTTCGAGGCCGCCGGCCTGAAGGTCATCGCCGCCAAGATGGTGCACCTGTCGCGCGGCGAAGCCGAGCAGTTCTACGGCGTCCACAAGGAGCGTCCCTTCTTCAAGGACCTGGTGGACTTCATGATCTCCGGCCCCGTGATGATCCAGGCCCTGGAAGGCGAGAACGCCATCCTGAAGAACCGTGAACTGATGGGCGCCACCGACCCCAAGAAGGCTGAGAAGGGCACGATCCGCGCCGACTTCGCCGACAGCATCGACGCCAACGCCGTGCACGGCTCTGACGCCGCTGAAACTGCAGCCGTGGAAGTGGCATTCTTCTTCCCCGGCATGAACGTCTACTCGCGCTGATCCCCGCGTCTTCCGCGGCCGTCATGGTCTGTCCGGTGCAGGCCATGCCTGCCGCGGAAGAGCCGAGAGCGGCGTGGCACCGGCCTGCCGACATGAATACCAATTTGCTAGATTTTGATCTCGACGGACTGGCCGCTTATTGCGAACAGCTCGGCGAGAAGCGTTTCCGCGCAACGCAGCTGTTCCGCTGGATACACCAGCGAGGCGCCAGCGATTTCGACCAGATGAGCGATCTGGCCAAGTCCCTGCGCGAAAAGCTCAAGGCGCGTGCCCACATCACGGCCCTGCCGGTTCTGACCGAGCATGTGTCTGCCGATGGAACGGTCAAGTGGCTGTTCGACGTGGGGGGCGGCAATGCCGTCGAATCCGTTTTCATTCCCGAAGATGACCGGGGCACGCTGTGCGTGTCGTCCCAGGCCGGCTGTGCCGTGGGCTGCCGCTTCTGCTCCACGGGTCACCAGGGCTTCAGCCGCAACCTCAGCACGGGCGAGATCCTGGCCCAGCTCTGGTATGCCGAGCATGCGCTGCGCAAGCGCCTGGGCACGGGTGGCGAGCGCGTCATCTCCAACGTGGTGATGATGGGCATGGGCGAGCCGCTGCAGAACTACACGGCCCTGGTGCCGGCGCTGCGCGTGATGCTGGATGACCATGGCTACGGCCTCTCGCGCCGCCGCGTGACCGTGTCCACCTCGGGCGTGGTCCCGATGATCGACAGGCTGTCGCAGGACTGCGCCGTGGCCATGGCCGTGTCGCTGCATGCGCCCAACGACGAGCTACGCGACCCGCTGGTGCCGCTGAACCGCAAGTACCCCATCCACGAGCTGCTCGATGCCTGCGAGCGTTACCTGGAGTTCGCGCCGCGCGATTTCATCACGTTCGAATATTGCATGCTCGATGGCGTCAATGATCAGCCCGAGCATGCGCGCCAACTGATAGAGTTGGTCCGCGCACGTGGCGACGGCCGCAGCTGGTGCAAGTTCAACCTGATTCCGTTCAACCCCTTCCCGGCCTCGGGCCTGCTGCGTTCACCTGCAGCGCGGGTGACGGAGTTCGCCAGCCTGCTGAGCAATGCCGGCATTGTGACCACGGTGCGCAAGACACGTGGCGACGACATCGACGCAGCCTGCGGACAGCTGGCTGGCGATGTCAAGGACCGCACGCGCGCTGCCGAGCGCATGGCAAAGCAGCGCACCATTGTTCTCAAGCAGATGCCTTGAGAGGACCTACGGAACAAAGGGACAGTTCATGAAGTCAGTGGCTCGGCGGCTGCGATCGGGGGGTATCGGTGGATGCATGCGCTGGGCAGTGCCGGTGCTGGTCCTTGCCTTGGCCGGTTGCGCCGGCAAGCAACCTTTGGTGCCTTCGGCGAATTCAGGCTCCGGCAATGCTTCGTCCGTCTCCAATGCTTCGATGGCCTCGGCCGCCGAGGTCGATCCCCGTCGCCGCGCGGCCATTCGCCTGGAGCTGGCGGCTTCCTACTTCCAGGCCGGCCGCATCGATGTGGCCCTGGAAGAGGTAAACCAGGCGCTGGCCTCCGACCCCGGTTCCGCCGATGGCTATGGACTGCTGGCCCTGATCTACATGCGCAACCAGGACTGGGACCAGGCCGATGCCAGCCTGCGCAAGGCCATGTCGCTGCGCCCCCAGGACGGTGACCTGCAGCACAACTACGGATGGCTGCTGTGCCAGCGCAAGCAGTATGTGCAGGCCCAGGAATGGCTGGACAAGGCACTGGCCCAGCCCGGCTACCTGGAGCGTCCCAAGACATGGATGGCCAAGGGCCTGTGCCTGCAGCAGGCCGGTCTGCTGGTCGAGGCCCAGCAGGCGCTGCTCAAGGGCTATGAACTCGACGCCGCCAACCCGGTGATAGCCTATCACCTGAGCAATGTGATGCTGCAGGGGGGCGACGCCAAGAGGGCGCAGTTCTACATCCGCCGCCTCAACAGCAGCCCCCAGTCCAACGCGGAAAGCCTGTGGCTGGGCATCAAGATAGAGAGGGCGCTGCAGCAATCTGCAGCGATGCGGCAGCTGGCCGACCAGCTGCACCAGCGCTTCCCGGAGTCCCGCCAATGGCTGGCCTACGAGCGTGGAGCATTCAATGAGTGAGGTGTTGGCGGTGCATGACGAAGCAGGTACGCAAGGCGAGAACGCCAAAACTTCCATGACGGCGGGCACGCTGCTGCGTCAGGCGCGCGAGGCGGCAGGCCTGTCGCTGGCCGGACTGGCGGCGGCGCTCAAGGTGCCGGCCCCCAAGCTGGAGGCCCTGGAGGCGGATGACTATGCCGCCTTCCAGGACCATGTCTTCATGCGGGCCCTGGCACAAAGCGTCTGCCGCACGCTGCGCGTGGACTCGGCCTCGGTGCTGGCCCTGCTGCCGCGCACCCAGCTCAAGAGCCTGGCCGATGATCGCGGCAGCATCAATGCCACGTTCAAGGAGCGCTCCTTCAAGGCCACCGGAACACCGCTGGGCCGCGAAAACGGTTCGCGCAAGGTCGCCATCATCGTGCTGCTGCTGCTGGCGGCCGCCGCCGCCGTGTACTTCCTGCCCAAGCACGAAGGCGATGCCGAGGAGCCGCAGGCCGGCTCTTCCGACGCCGCTGCCCTGGTGTCGCCGGCCGCAACCGTGTCCGAGCCCGTGGCTGCCCAGGAGCCTGTGGCGCCCGCAGTGACGGCGCCAGCCTCCGAAGGGGCGGCGCCTGCAGCACCTGCAGCGCCTGCAGCCACGCCAGCCGTCCAGGCGCCTGCAGCAGCGGCTCCCGCAGCCGGCGTGCCTGGCGATGTGCCCGCCGATGCCGCAGCGGCGACTCCTGCAACCCAGGCCGCGCAAACGCCTGGTGGCGTGCTGGTCATGAAGGCCAGCGCACAATCGTGGGTGCAGGTCAAGGATGCCAACGGCCGCGTGGTGCTGCAAAAGACGCTGGCGGCAGGTGAGTCGGTTGGCGCTGAAGGTGCGCTGCCGCTGTCTGTCATCGTCGGCAATGCCAGCGGCACCGAAGTGCGCGTCCGTGGTGAGCTGCTGGAAGTGGCCAAGACCACCCGTGACAACGTGGCCCGCTTTGAGGTGAAGTGACCGTGCAAGATTTCCTATCCACGCAGCAGCCGATAGCGATTGCCTCGCCGCTGCCGCGCAAGTCCCGCCAGGCCCGCGTGGTCTGGCGCAACAATGTCGTCACCGTGGGCGGCGATGCGCCTGTGCGCGTGCAGTCCATGACCAACACCGATACGGTGGACGCGGTCGAGACGGCCATACAGGTGCGCCAGCTGGCCCAGGCCGGCTCGGAGATGGTGCGCATCACCGTCAACACGCCCGAGGCAGCCGCTGCCGTGCCCTACATCCGCGAGCAGCTCGACCGCATGGGCGAGTACGTGCCTCTGGTGGGCGACTTCCACTACAACGGCCACCGCCTGCTCACCGAATACCCGGCCTGCGCCGAGGCGCTGTCCAAGTACCGCATCAACCCCGGCAACGTCGGCAAGGGCGAGAAAAAGGACAGGCAGTTCGGCCAGATGATCGAGGCGGCAGCCCGCTACGACAAGGCCGTGCGCATCGGTGTCAACTGGGGTTCGCTGGACCAGGAGCTGATGGCGCGCCTGATGGACGAGAACTCGCGCCGCGCCCAGCCCTGGGATACGCGCCAGGTCATGTTCGAGGCGCTGATCTCCTCGGCCGTCGATTCCGCGCGCTTGGCCGAGTCCATGGGGCTGAACGGCGACAACATCATCCTGTCGTGCAAGGTCAGCGGCGTGCAGGACCTGATCTCGGTCTACCGGGCCCTTGCGCAGCGCTGCGACTATGCGCTGCACCTGGGCCTGACCGAGGCCGGCATGGGCACCAAGGGCACGGTGGCCTCGGCCGCCGCGCTGTCCGTGCTGCTGCAGGAAGGCATTGGCGACACCATCCGCGTCTCGCTCACGCCCCAGCCCGGCGAGGCGCGCACGCAGGAAGTGGTGGTTGCCTCCGAAATCCTGCAGGCCCTGGGCCTGCGCGTTTTCGTGCCCAGCGTCACGGCCTGCCCTGGCTGTGGCCGCACCACCAGCACCACCTTCCAGGAGCTGGCCAAGCGCATCGACGACTACCTGCGCGGCCAGATGCCGCTGTGGCGCATGAAGTACCCCGGCGTCGAGGCCATGAAGGTGGCCGTGATGGGCTGCATCGTCAACGGCCCTGGCGAGAGCAAGCACGCCAACATCGGCATCAGCCTGCCCGGGACGGGCGAGGCGCCCGCTGCCCCCGTCTACATTGACGGCGAGAAGGCGTTGACGCTGCGCGGCGAGCGCATTGCCGAGGAATTCCAGACCCTGGTCGAAGACTATGTGGCGCGCACCTATGGCACCACCGCTGCCGCACCCGCCTGAGCGGCTGCGCCAGGCATTGCAGTTATTGCAAAATAGATAGCACACCACGCTTTGTTTCATGGGGTCTAACGCGGGATGCGCGTGGGAGCATGGAGCGCAAAAGGCGGGGTCCGCTCCTGTTTCCGAGCATTCATCGAACGAGAACAACGTGGCCAAACCCGAAAAACTCTCCGCCGTCAAAGGCATGAACGACATTCTTCCCGCCGAGTCCGCTCGCTGGGAATGGCTGGAGGCGCAGGTGCGCGAGCTGATGGCGCGCTTTGCCTACCGCAACGTGCGCACGCCCATCGTCGAGCACACGCAACTGTTCGTGCGCGGCATCGGCGAGGTGACGGACATCGTCGAAAAGGAGATGTACTCCTTCGAGGACAAGCTCAATGGCGAGCGCCTGACGCTGCGCCCAGAAGGCACGGCGAGCCTGGTGCGCGCCACCATCGAAAACAACCTGCTGTACGACGGCGGCAAGCGCATGTGGTACATGGGCCCCATGTTCCGCCACGAGCGCCCGCAGCGCGGCCGCTACCGCCAGTTCCACCAGATCGGTGCCGAGGCCCTGGGCTTTGCCGGCCCCGATGTCGATGCCGAGCTCATTTTGCTGGCCGTCTCCCTGTGGAAACAGCTGGGCCTGACGCAGTGGCGCCTGGAAATCAACAGCCTGGGCCAGCCCGAGGAGCGCCAGGCCCACCGCCAGGCCCTGATCGCCTACCTGGAGCAGCACCAGGACGTGATGGACGAAGAGGCCAGGCGCCGCATGTACAGCAACCCGCTGCGCGTGCTGGACACCAAAAATCCCGCTATGCAGGCCATGGTCAACGGGGCGCCGCGCCTGCTGGACTTCCTGGGCGAGGGCTCGCTGGCCCACTTCGACGGACTCAAGGCCATCCTGGACGCCAATGGCGTGCCCTGGACCGTGAATCCGCGCCTGGTGCGCGGCCTGGACTACTACAACCTCACGGTGTTCGAGTTCATCACCGACATGCTGGGTGCGCAGGGCACCATCTGCGCCGGCGGCCGCTACGACTACCTGATCGAACAGGTGGGCGGCAAGAGCGCGCCGGCCGTGGGCTGGGCGCTGGGGGTGGAGCGCGTGCTGGAGCTCGTCAAGGAGCTGGGCGCCGACATCCCCGCGCCCACGCTGCACGCCTACGCCATCGTTCCCGACGTGTCGGCCATGCCCGTGGCCCTGCGCACCCTGCAGCAACTGCGCGAGGCCGGCGTGCGCGTGCAGATGCATGCGGCCAGCGCCGAAGGCCTGGGCAGCATGAAGTCGCAGTTCAAGAAGGCCGACGCCAGTGGCGCGCATTTCGCATTGATCTTCGGCTCCGACGAGCTGCAGCAGGGCCTGGTCACCGTCAAGTCGCTGCGCGACGGCACGGGCCAGCAGGTGCAGCAAGCCCTGGCCGATGCGGCCCAATGGGCTGCCACCCTACAATCGGCGGTTTGACCGTCATCCGCAGCTTTCCAGGCCACCGCTCCAGCGGCGTCCTCCATACACAAGGCGACACAGGCGATTCATGGCAAACCATTTCGATCTCGAAGAACAAGAGCAGATAGAGCAGCTCAAGCATTTCTGGAATACCTGGGGCACGTTGATCACGGGTGTGCTCGTGGTCATCTTTGTCGGCTTTGCCGGCTGGAATGGCTACCAGTACTGGGAAAAGCGCCAGGCCACCCAGGCTGCCGCTCTGGCGCATGCCGTCGATGTGGCGCTGTCAGGCAAGGATGCGGCGCGCGCCGGCCAGGCCTTTGCCGATCTCAAGGACAAGTACGCCGGCACCACGCAGGCAGCCCAGGCCGGCCTGCTGCTGGCCAAGGCTGCAGTGGACGAAGGCAGGCTCGATGATGCCAAGGCAGCCCTGACCTGGGTGGCCGACAAGGGCGACGAAGGCTACAAGGCCCTGGCCAAGCTGCGCCTGAGCGCCGTGCTGGAGCAGCAAAAGCAGTACGACGAAGCCCTGAAGGCGCTGGATGGCAGCATGCCCGAATCCTTCGCCGGCATCGTGGCCGACCGCCGCGGCGACATTCTTGCGGCCCAGGGCAAGACGGCCGAGGCCATCGACGCCTACCAGCGCGCCCATGCGCTCCTGGACAAGGGCGTGGACTACGGACGCCTGATCGAATTCAAGCTCAACGCCCTGGGCGCCACGCCCACCGTGCTGGCACAGGCCAAGACTTCGACCTCGGAGAAGCAACCTTGAAAACTTCGGCAGATCAACTGATGGCAATCTCGCGCCCGCGTGGCGTTGCGCGCTGGATGGCTCTGGGCCTGCTGGCCGGTGCCTTGGGCGGCTGCTCCACGGTCTCCTCGTGGTTCAGCAGCGACACCAAGCCCAAGCCCAAGGAACTGGGGGCCAACCCCGGCCTGCTGGCAGTGCACCAGGCCTGGACGGCCAAGCTGGGCGCCGAAGTGCCACTGGCCACCGACATCCATGTGCAGGGTGACACGCTGCTGATCGCGGCCAAGGACGGCAGCGTCACGGCCCTCGATGCGCGCAATGGCAGCCAGCTGTCGCGCTTCACCGTTGGCGAGCCGCTGACTGCCGGCGTGGGCGGCGACGCCCAGCGCCAGGCCGTGCTCACGCGCAGCAACCAGGTCATCGTCTACTCGCAAGGCAAGCAGCTGTGGAAGCAGCCGCTGCCCGCAGCCGCCTACACGCCGCCGCTGGTGGCGGGCGGCCGCGTCTTCGTGCTGGCGGCCGACCGCTCGCTGGCCGCATTCGATGCCGCCAATGGCCGCAAGCTGTGGACCGCGCAGCGCCCTGGCGAACCGCTGGTGCTGCGCCAGCCCGGCGTTCTGATCGCCGTGGGCAACACCCTGGTGGCCGGCCTGTCGGGCCGCATGGTGGGCATCGATCCCGACACGGGTGCCGTGCGCTGGGAGGCCCCGCTGGCCAGCCCGCGCGGCACCAATGACGTGGAGCGCCTGGTGGACCTCGTCGGCCGCGTCAGCCGTGTCGGCGACAGCGTCTGCGCGCGCGCCTTCCAGGCTGCCGTGGGCTGTGTGGATACGCAAAATGCATCGGTGCGCTGGACCCAGCCGTCCAAGGGTGCCGACGGCATCGACGGCGATGGCGAGACCGTGTTCGGCGCCGAAAGCAATGGCACCGTCCAGGCCTGGCGCCGCGGCGACGGCTCGCGCGTGTGGTCCATCGACCAGTTGCAGCACCGCCGCCTGACGGCGCCGTTGATGCTGGGCCGTTCGGTGGTGTTTGGTGATGACTATGGTGTGGTGCACCTGCTGTCCAAGACGGACGGACAGGCGCTGGCACGATTGAAGACGGACGACTCCGGTGTGGCCTCGCCCCCGGTATCGGCTGCCAATACGCTGGTGGTGGTAAGCCGCAGCGGAACTGTGTACGGCTTCCGGCCGGATTGATAGGTATTTTCGGGAATGAAGCCAGTTATTGCCCTGGTAGGGCGACCCAATGTGGGCAAATCGACGCTGTTCAATCGGCTGACCAAGTCGAGGGATGCAATCGTCGCGGATTTCGCGGGCCTCACGCGTGACCGCCACTATGGACAGGGCCGCCAGGGCAAGCACGAATACATCGTGATCGACACCGGCGGCTTCGAGCCTGATGCATCCAGCGGCATCTTCAAGGAGATGGCGCGCCAGACGCAGCAGGCCGTGGCCGAGGCAGACGTCGTGGTCTTCGTCGTCGATGCGCGCCTGGGCATGTCTGCCCAGGACCATGACATCGCCAAGTACCTGCGCCGCCTGGGCAAGCCCTGCGTGCTCGTGGCCAACAAGGCCGAGGGCATGAAGGAAGGCGTGCAGCTGACCGAGTTCTACGAACTGGGCCTGGGCGAAGTGCTGCCGGTTTCCGCCGCGCACGGACAGGGTGTGCGCGGCCTGGTCGACCTGGCCCTGGGCCAGCTCAACCTGCCCGAACCCGAGGAAGACGACCCCTTCGACGATGTGGCCCAGAAGCCCATCCGCCTCACCGTGGCCGGTCGCCCCAACGTCGGCAAGTCCACGCTGATCAACACCTGGCTGGGCGAGGAGCGACTGGTCGCCTTCGACATGCCGGGCACCACGCGCGATGCCATCTCCGTGCCCTTCGAGCGCGCCGGCCAGAAGTTCGAACTCATCGACACAGCAGGCCTGCGCCGCAAGGGGCGGGTGTTCGAGGCCATCGAGAAGTTCTCCGTCGTCAAGACGCTGCAGGCCATCGAGAGCGCCAACGTCGTGCTGCTGCTCATCGATGCCACGCAGGGCGTGACCGATCAGGATGCGCACATTGCCGGCTACGTGCTGGAAAGCGGCCGCGCCGTGGTGCTGGCCGTGAACAAATGGGATGCGGTGGACGACTACCAGCGCCAGATGCTGGAGCGCTCGATCGAGACGCGCCTGTCCTTCCTGAAGTTCGCTCCCATGCACTTCATCTCGGCCGAGAAGCGCCAGGGCCTGGGTCCGCTGTGGAACTCCATCATCCAGGCGCACAAGGCAGCCACCTGCAAGATGCCCACGCCGGTGCTCACGCGCCTGCTGATGGAAGCCGTGCAGTTCCAGACGCCCAAGAAGACAGGCATCTACCGACCCAAGATGCGTTACGCGCACCAGGGCGGCATGAACCCGCCGGTCATCGTCATACACGGCAATTCGCTCGAGCATGTGACGGAGGCCTACAAGCGCTTCCTCGAAGGGCGGTTCCGCAAGGAATTCAATTTGGTCGGCACGCCGTTGCGGATCGAGTTGAAAACCTCTCATAATCCTTTCGCCGACAAGGACAAATAACAAGCCACGGAATTTGGGGAAAACCCTTGTGCAGACAGGGGGCCCAAAACACTGTGGTAAGGTGTCGGTTTACAACAACACTCTTCGAACACGGAGAATATCGTGAGCAACAAAGGCCAACTCCTCCAAGACCCGTTCCTGAACGCGCTGCGCCGCGAACATGTGCCGGTGTCCATCTACCTCGTCAACGGCATCAAGCTGCAAGGCCAGATCGAATCCTTCGACCAGTACGTGGTTCTGCTTCGCAACACCGTCACCCAGATGGTTTACAAGCACGCCATCTCCACCATTGTTCCCGGCCGCGCCGTGAACTTCTCCACGGCCGAAGCTGCCGGCAGCGACGCCAGCGCTTGAGCTCGCTGCGCCCTGATGCCTCCCCGCACAGCCGGGGAGCTTCCTCACCCTTCGGGAGAGGTTTTTCTTGAGTTCTGAATCTTTTGACCGGTCCACGCCAACGCCAGTGCTGCTGGTGGGCGTGGATTTCGGCTTTCCCCATTTCGATGGCGAGTTGGAAGAGCTGGGCCTGCTGGCCGGCACGGCCGGCCTGCGTCCCGTTGCACGCCTGACCTGCAAGCGCAAGGTGCCCGATGCGGCGCTGTTCGTGGGCAGCGGCAAGGCCGACGAAATCCGCATGCTCGCCCAGATGCACGGTGCCCAGGAAGTGCTGTTCGACCAGGCCCTGAGCCCGGCCCAGCAGCGCAATCTGGAGCGCCATCTGCAGATGCCGGTCAACGACCGCACCCTGTTGATCCTGGAGATCTTCGCCCAGCGCGCCCGCAGCCATGAAGGCAAGCTGCAGGTGGAGCTGGCGCGCCTGCAATACGTGGCCACGCGCCTCGTGCGCCGCTGGACCCACCTGGAGCGCCAGATGGGCGGCATCGGCGGGCGCGGCGGCCCTGGCGAAAAGCAGATCGAGCTGGATCGCCGCATGATCGACGAATCGATCAAGCGCACCAAGGAGCGGCTGCTGAAGGTCAAGAAGCAACGCGCCACGCAGCGCCGCCGGCGCGAGCGCCATGGCATCTTCAACATCTCGCTGGTCGGCTACACCAATGCCGGCAAATCCACGCTGTTCAACGCGCTGGTGAAGGCGCGGGCCTATGCGGCCGACCAGTTGTTCGCCACGCTGGACACGACCACGCGCCAGCTGTATTTGAACGAGGCCCGGCAATCGGTGTCCCTGTCGGACACCGTGGGCTTCATCCGCGACCTGCCGCACGGGCTGGTCGATGCATTCCAGGCCACGTTGCAGGAGGCGATCGATGCCGATCTTCTGCTGCATGTGGTTGACGCCTCCAATCCGAATTTCCCGGAACAAATCCAACAAGTCCAGAAAGTTCTGAAGGAAATCGGTGCCCAGGAGGTGCCTCTGGTACTGGTTTTCAACAAGCTCGATGCCGTCGATGAAGAGCGGCTTCCAGCGCAGTTGCAGGACCAGTACGAGCTTGACGGGCTACCTGTTTCACGGGTGTTTGTCAGCGCCCGCTCCGGTGAGGGGCTGCCGCAGCTGCGGCAGCTGCTGGCCGACCACGCACTGCGCGCAGAAGCGGAATACGCCGAAGCGCATGGTGGTGAAGAGCGGGGCGAAGGGGAGGTGGATGGCGCGATGCCCCCTGGGCAGGACGCCGAATACTAGGGGCTAGCGCCCTGATTGGGCAAAATGCCGATTGGGTCCCTGTCTTTACCGAAGAAACCGAGACTTCTCGCATGAATCTTTCACAACGCGCCCATCGCTGGGCGATGCTGCCGCAGCGCCTTCGCGGGATGTTCAACCTGAATGATCCGCGCTGGGGACGTGGCGACGACAAGAACGACGATGCCTCGCGCCCCGATGCCGACCGTCCCGCTGCGCCGCCGCCTGCGGAACCCGCACGCGACAACCGCGACAGCCGTGACAACCGTCCCTCCTCGGGTGGGGGTGGCCAGCCGCCGGATCTGGACGAGCTGTGGCGTGACCTCAACCGCAAGCTTTCGGGCCTGTTCGGGGGCAAGCCGGGCGGTGGCCGCGGGCAGCCGCCCGTGCGCAATGGCGGTGGCAGCCAGCCGCCGGACATGCGCAGTGCTGGCATGGGCGTGGGCCTGATTGCCGGCATTGCCTTCATCATCTGGATGGGCACGGGCATCTTCATCGTCCAGGAAGGCCAGCAGGCCGTCATCACCCAGTTCGGCAAGTACAAGAGCACGGTGGGTGCCGGCATCAACTGGCGCCTGCCGTACCCGATCCAGCGCCATGAACTGGTGTTCGTGACGCAGATCCGCTCGGCCGACGTGGGGCGCGACACCATCATCAAGAGCACGGGCCTGCGCGAGTCGGCCATGCTCACCGAGGACGAGAACATCGTCGAGATCAAGTTCGCCGTCCAGTACCGTCTGAGCGACGCGCGTGCCTGGCTGTTCGAGAGCAAGAACCCGTCCGAGGCCGTGGTCCAGGCCGCCGAGACCGCCGTGCGCGAAGTCGTCGGCAAGATGAAGATGGATACGGCGCTGGCCGAGGAGCGAGACCAGATCGCGCCGCGCGTGCGCGACCTGATGCAGACCATCCTGGACCGCTACAAGGTGGGCGTGGAAGTCGTGGGCATCAACCTGCAGCAAGGCGGCGTGCGTCCGCCCGAGCAGGTGCAGGCCGCCTTCGACGACGTGCTGCGTGCCGGCCAGGAGCGCGAGCGCGCCAAGAACGAAGCCCAGGCCTATGCCAACGACGTGGTGCCCCGCGCAGCCGGCTCGGCGGCACGCCTGCTGGAAGAGGCCAATGGCTACAAGGCCCGCATCGTGGCCCAGGCCCAGGGTGATGCGCAGCGCTTCAGCTCGGTGTTCACCGAGTACCAGAAGGCGCCCCAGGTCACGCGCGACCGCATGTATCTGGAAACCATGCAGCAGATCTACGGCAACGTGACCAAGGTGCTGGTGGAATCGCGCCAGGGCTCCAACCTGCTGTACCTGCCGCTGGACAAGATCATGCAAGGCGTGAGCGGCAATGTGCCGGCAGCCGATGGCTCGGCTGCCCCCAGCACCCAGGCGCCTGCGCCTGCCGCCATTCCCGGCCTTTCGAACGATGCGCGCAGCCGCGACAGCAGTCGCAGCCGTGACCGCGAAGCACGCTGAGGAGCAGCCCAAGTGAACCGAGTTGGATTTTTCATCACCAGCATTCTTCTGGCGCTGGCGCTGCTCAGCTCCATGCTGTTCGTCGTCGATCAACGCCAGTTCGGCGTGGTCTATGCCCTGGGTCAGATCAAGGAAGTGATCACCGAGCCGGGCCTGAACATCAAGATGCCGCCGCCGTTCCAGAACGTGCGCTACATCGACAAGCGCCTGCTCACACTGGACAGCACCGACACCGAGCCCATGCTCACTGCCGAAAAGCAGCGCGTGGTCATCGACTGGTACGTGCGCTGGCGCATCTCCGATCCGTCGGAGTACATCCGCAACGTGGGCCTGGATGAGTCGGCCGGTGCCATGCAGCTCAACCGCGTGGTGCGCAACGCCTTCCAGGAGGAAATCAACCGCCGCACCGTGCGCGAGCTTCTGTCCAGCAAGCGCGACGCGCTGATGAACGACGTCAAGCGCGAAGTGCTGGAGACCGTGCGCGGCGCCAAGCCCTGGGGCGTGGACGTGGTCGACGTGCGCATCACGCGCGTGGACTATGCCGAGACCATCACGGAATCGGTCTATCGCCGCATGGAGGCCGAACGCAAGCGCGTGGCCAACGAGCTGCGCTCCACCGGCGCCGCCGAAGGCGAGAAGATCCGCGCCGAGGCCGATCGCCAGCGCGAGATCACCATCGCCAACGCCTACCGCGATGCCCAGAAGCTCAAGGGCGAGGGCGATGCGGAAGCCGCCCGCACCTATGCCGACGCCTTTGGCAAGGACCCGCAGTTCGCGCAGTTCTACCGCAGCCTGGAGGCCTACAAGTCCAGCTTTGCCAAGAAGAGCGACGTGCTTGTGCTCGATCCTTCGCAGACCGACTTCTTCAAGGCCTACCGCAACGGCGGCAGCTCTGGAAAGTAAGAACGCCTGAGCGGCAACGCGGCCCGGCCCATGCACGGCGCCCCTGTTGGGGCGCCGTTTTTTCTTGCGCTGCCGCTGGCGCCCGCACACCGAATCGATTCGGAATACCGAACGCTCCTCGCGGGCCTTGGGACACCCCCAATTTGGGCTGGCCCGCAACAGCCGGTAGAATCACGTTTTTAACAGCCTCCCCCTTTTTCCATGTCTGCTTGGGTCCTGCCGGATCACATCGCCGATGTCTTGCCTTCCGAGGCCCGGCACATCGAAGAATTGCGTCGAGGCCTGCTCGATACCGCACGTGGCTATGGCTATGAACTGGTCATGCCGCCCATGCTGGAATACCTCGAATCCCTGCTCACCGGCACAGGGGAGGCGCTGGACCTGCAGACCTGCAAGCTCATCGACCAGTTGACGGGCCGCACCATGGGTCTGCGTGCCGATACCACGCAGCAGGTGGCTCGCATCGACGCCCATCTGCTCAACCGCAAGGGCCTCACGCGCCTGTGCTACTGCGGCCCCGTCGTCCATGCCCGCCCTGACCGCCCCCGCACCACGCGTGAGCCGCTGCAGTTCGGTGCCGAAATCTACGGCCACCAGGGCATGGAAGCCGACCTGGAGGCACTGCACCTGGCGCTGGACTGCCTGCGCAGCGCAGGCGTCACCGACATCAACGTCGATCTGGCCGATGTGCGCATCGTGCGCAGCCTGCTGGCTGGCGTGATGGTGGACATGCAGGTGCTGCGCGGCGTGCATGCCGCGCTGGCCGCCAAGGATGCGAGCGAACTCGAGCGCCTCACCCGGGACTTCCCCGTCGCCTCGCGCGAAGGCCTGATGGCCTTGCTGCAGCTGTACGGCGGCATCGAGGTGCTGGACCGCGCCGAGAAGCTGCTGGCGCGCACGGCAGGCGTGCAGCCTCTGCTGGACCAGCTGCGCTGGCTGGCCCAGCGCCTGGAAGGCGTGAACGTGAGCTTTGATCTGGCCGATCTGCGCGGCTATGCCTACTACAGCGGCACGCGCTTCGCCATCTATGTTCCGGGTGCCAGCGACGCGCTGGTGCGCGGCGGCCGTTATGACGAGGTGGGCGCGGTCTTCGGCCGCAACCGGCCCGCCGCCGGCTTCAGCCTGGACATCAAGCAGCTCGTGGCCGTTGTGCCCGAGCGCCCGCTCAAGGCTGCCATCCGTGCGCCCTGGGGCGACGATCCCCAGGTGGCAGCCGCCATCGCGGCATTGCGCCGGCAGGGCGAGACCGTGGTCTGCGTGCTGCCAGGCCATGAAAGCGAAGTGGACGAGTTCCACTGCGACCGTGAGCTCGTGCAGGTTGCCGGGCAGTGGGCCGTGCAAGCCATCTGACGCATTTGTCAATTTCTTCGGATTTCATCGGATTTGAATATGAAAGCTACCAAAGGTCGCAACGTGGTCGTGGTCGGCACCCAGTGGGGTGACGAAGGCAAGGGCAAGCTGGTGGACTGGCTGACCGAAAGCGCCCAGGGCGTGGTCCGCTTCCAGGGTGGCCACAATGCGGGCCACACGCTGGTCATCAATGGTGTGAAGACCGCGCTGCACCTGATTCCCAGCGGCATCATGCGCCCCGGCGTGAAGTGCTATATCGGCAACGGCGTGGTGCTGTCGGCCGCCAAGCTGTTCGAGGAAATCGAAGGCCTGGAGAAGGCCGGCGTTCAAGTGCGCGACCGCCTGCGCGTGTCCGAAGCCTGCCCGCTGATCCTGCCTTTCCACTCGGCGCTGGACGTGGCGCGCGAAGCGGCGCGGGAGCAGGGCGGCACCGAGAAGATCGGCACCACCGGCCGTGGCATCGGCCCCGCCTACGAAGACAAGATTGCCCGCCGCGCACTGCGCGTGCAGGACCTCAAGTACCCCGAGCGCTTTGCCACCAAGCTGCGCGAACTGCTGGCCCTGCACAACCACATCCTGGTCAACGTGCTGGGCTCGAAGAACTTCACCTTCGGTGACGCGCTCAAGCCGTACATCAAGGATGGCGAAGTCCAGTTCGACGCCGTGTACGAAGAAGCCATGCGCCATGCCGAGCAGCTTTTGCCCATGATGGCCGACGTCTCGCGCGAGCTGAACGCCGCGCACGCCGAAGGCGCCAACCTGCTGTTCGAAGGCGCGCAGGGCACGCTGCTGGACGTGGACCACGGCACCTATCCCTACGTCACCTCGTCCAACTGCGTCGCCGGCAATGCGGCTGCAGGCTCGGGCGTGGGCCCCGGCATGCTGCACTACATCCTGGGCATCACCAAGGCCTACTGCACCCGCGTGGGCGGCGGTCCTTTCCCCACCGAACTGGATTGGGAAAAGGAAGGCACGCCAGGCTGGCACATGAGCACCGTGGGCGCCGAAAAGGGTGTGACCACCGGTCGCTCGCGCCGCTGCGGCTGGTTCGACGCCGCGCTGCTCAAGCGCAGCGCCCAGGTCAACGGCCTGTCGGGCCTGTGCATCACCAAGCTCGACGTGCTCGACGGCCTGCAGGAACTGCTGCTGTGCGTGGGCTACGAGCTCGATGGCGAGAAGATCGACCTGCTGCCCATGGGCGCCGACGAGATCGCCCGCTGCAAGCCCATCTATGAATCCATCCCCGGCTGGACCGATTCCACCGTGGGCGTGACCGACTACGACAAGCTGCCGGCCAATGCCCGCCGCTATCTGGAGCGCATCGAGGAAGTGACGGGCGTGCCCATCGCCATGGTTTCGACCAGCCCCGACCGGGATCACACCATCCTGATGCAAAACCCCTACGCCGCCCAGTGAACTGCTGGCGTTTGAACCCCAAGATTGAACCAGGAGCCATTCCATGCTGACGGAAGACGGTCAACACCTGTATGTGAGCTACGACGAATACCACGGACTGATCGAAAAGCTCGCGATCAAAGTGCACCAGTCCGGCTGGGAATTCGACACCATTCTCTGCCTGGCCCGTGGCGGCCTGCGTCCCGGTGACATGCTCAGCCGCATCTTCGACAAGCCGCTGGCCATCATGTCCACCAGCTCCTACCGCGCCGAAGCCGGCACGGTGCAGGGCCATCTGGACATCGCGCGCTTCATCACCACGCCCAAGGGCGAGATTGCCGGCCGCGTGCTGCTGGTCGATGACCTGGCCGATTCGGGCCACACGCTGAATGCCGTGATCGCCATGCTCAAGACCAACTATCCGCCGATCACCGAGCTGCGCAGCGCCGTGATCTGGACCAAGGGCCTGTCCGCGTTCACGCCTGACTACTCGGTGGACTACCTGCCGACCAACCCCTGGATCCACCAGCCTTTCGAGCACTACGACACGCTGCGTCCCGAAAAGCTCCTGGAAAAGTGGAAGATCTGAGAGCCGTTGCGCTTTCAAGGTCCTTGCCTGCAAAGGGAGCCAACCGGCTCCCTTTGTCGTTGTGGCCTGCGTTTTCATGCGTTGTCGTCATGCCTTGATGCAAGTCATGGGTTGGCGCGCTTGTCGCGATATCTCGGGCCAACGTCGCGTAAATGTCGGTTTTTTGCACAGCTTCAAAAGCCGATGCCCTAGAGCGTCCGAGGGCTGAATGGCGCGGCTACACTGCGCAGATTCTCAGAAGGTGGTGCTTTGTGAAACGTCTTTCCGTCGGGCGCTTGGGCGCGGCTGTGGCTTTGGTTGTGGGCGGCGGTGCGCTGGCCTGGCTGGCCGTGGCGTCCCTGCCCGGATCCAAATCGGCCCGTGCGGCCTCAGCCACGCCTGCAGCCGTCCAGGCGCAGGCTGCATCGGCTCAGGCCGCTGCCGTTCCCGCCGCGCCTTCCGTGCCTGCGGCCTCTGCTGCCCCGGTAGCGCCTGTTGCGCCTGTTGCGCGTGTCACGCCGCCGCCGCAGACCCAGGGCCCCACGCCCATCTTCGTGCTCAACTCGCTCGATGCCAACATCAGCATCGTGGACCCGGTCACCTGGCAGGAGACGGCCCGCATTCCCACGGGCAAGGAGCCGCACCACCTCTACCTCACGCCTGACGAGAAATCGCTGGTCGTGGCCAATGCGCTGGGCGATACCCTGACCCTGGTCGATCCGCGCACGGGCGAGGTGCAGCGCGTGATCCGCGACATCATCGACCCCTATCACCTGCGCTTCAGCCCGGACATGAAGTGGTTCGTCACGGCGGCCAACCGCCTCAACCACATCGACATCTACCGCTGGGATGGCCAGAACCCGCAGTTGGTCAAGCGCGTGCCCACGGGCAAGACGCCCAGCCATCTCTGGATCGATGCCAGGAGCACGACCATCTATTCCACCATGCAGGACAGCGATGCCCTGGTGGCCATCGACATCGCCACGCAGACCATCAAGGCCCGCGTGCCCACCGGCCCCATGCCGGCCGATCTCTATGGCAGCCCGGACGGCACCAAGCTGTTCATCGGCCTGACCGGCAGCGATGGCGTGGAAGTGTTCGACATCACCGGCCCCGAGCCGCGCAGCGTGGCCCGCATCAAGACAGCCGCTGGCGCCCATGCCATGCGTGCCGCCGGCGATGGCCGCCACCTGTATGTGAGCAACCGCGTGGCCAACACCATCAGCAAGATCGACATGCAGACCAACCAGGTCGTGGCCAGCTACCCGGCCCCGGGAGGCCCGGACTGCATGGACGTTTCCGCCGACGGCCGCTACCTGCTGGTCAGCTCGCGCTGGGCGCGCAAGCTGTCGGTGATCGACACCGTCGAAAAGAAGGTGGTCCAGCAGGTCAAGGTCGGCAAGTCGCCCCACGGTGTCTGGACACTGGCCCACGCGCAGCGCTGATGGACCGCAGACTCTTTGCGCAATCGCTGGCTGGCGCCGCCGCCTTCAGCCTGCTGCGCCCCGCGATGGCCGCAGGGCAGGGCACGGGCTGCGCCAAGACCGTGTACCTGACGTTCGACACGGGCCACATGGGCATTGCCGACCTGGTGGCCGAGGTGCTCAAGCGCCATGGCGTACCAGTGACCTTCTTTGCCGCCAACGAGCGCACGCAGCAAGGCGACGGCAGCCTGGGCGAGACCTGGGCGCCCTGGTGGCGCGCGCGCGCTGCCGAAGGCCATGAATTCGCCTCGCACACCTACGACCACATGTACTGGCGCGGTGATCTGCGCGCCTCGAAGAACGGGCCGGTCACGGGTTTTCGCGTGCGCCCTTCGGCAGGGCCTCGCGCCAACGAGAACTTCACGGTCGATGCGGCAGGCTATTGCGACGAGATCCGCCGATCCGCACAGCGGCTGCAGCAGATCACCGGGCGCAAGCCTCTGCCGCTGTTCCGTGCGCCCGGCGGCAAGACCTCGCCCGCGCTGCTGGATGCCGCGCGGCAGGGGGGCTACATGCATGTGGGCTGGGCCAGCGCGGGTTTTCTGGGCGATGAGCTGCCCAGCGACCGCTACCCGAATGCGCAGCTGCTGGCCCAGGCGCTCAAGAACATCCGCAGCGGAGACATCCTGCTGGCCCATCTGGGCATCTGGTCACGCAAGGACCCCTGGGCACCGGCCGTGCTGGAACCTTTGATCACGGGCCTGCTCAAGCAGGGGTTCTGTTTCCGCACGCTGCGGGAGCATCCCGACTATCGGGATTGGATAGCAAAATTCGCATGACGTCCGCGCGCGCAGCGCGGCGGGCGATGGGAGCGTGGTGTGGACTGGTGGATTCAGTGGTTCGGTAATGCGCAGCAGCGCCTGTTCGAGGGCGTTGTCCAGCCTGTGCTCTTTTGGCTGGGACAGGCCAGCCTGCTGGAGGATGCCTACGACGCCACAGGCTGGCTGCTGGTGGGCCTGCTGCAGATCTTCATCATGGTGGCCGTGATCGCGCCGCTGCAGTACTGGCGGCCCGTCGAGCCCGTCACCGACCGGCGCGCCATCCACGTGGACATCATCTACACCGTGGTCCACCGGCTGGGCCTGTTCCGGCTGGCCCTGTTCTTCACGCTGGACCCGCTGTGGGACGAGCTCATGGGCCGCCTGCATGTCTGGGGGCTGCCGAGCTTTCACCTCGACGGCGTGTGGCCCGGCGTCACCGACCTGGCCTGGGTCAGCCTGATCATCTACCTGCTGGCCTTCGACTTCCTCGACTACTGGATACACCGGGGCCAGCACAGCATCGGCTGGTGGTGGAAGCTGCATGCGCTGCACCACTCGCAGCGCCAGATGACGGTCTGGAGCGACAACCGCAATCACCTGCTCGACGATGTGATCCGCGACACCATCATCGTGCTCGTGGCCCAGCTCATCGGCGTGGCTCCAGGCCAGTTCGTGGCCATCGTGGCCTTCACCCAGCTCAGCGAGAGCTTCCAGCATGCCAACCTACGCGTCTGGTTCGGCACCATCGGCGAGCGGCTGTGGATCAGCCCGCGCTTTCACCGCCGCCACCACGCCATCGGCATTGGCCACGAGCCCATGGCGCCCGTGCGCAACAAGAAGGCGCATGGCAACAACTTCGGCGTGCTCCTGCCCTGGTGGGACATGCTGTTCGGCACCGCCAATTTCGAGCTGCGCTTCGATCCCACCGGCGTGCGCGACCAGGTCCAGCCCAATGCCCAGGGCCAGCTGCGCGACTACGGCCAGGGCTTTTGGGCCCAGCAATGGCGTGGGTTCCTAAGGTTGATGGGTCGCGCTTGAGGCTGGGCTCGGGGTATGCTTGCCGGCATGGGCTTGCTACTCGATTCCTTCTGGCGTGCGACGGCGTATTGCCTGCATAAGCGGGTGATTGCATGGTCGCTGTTTCCCCTGCTCTTCATGGCCATCACGGCCTGGCTGCTGGGTTACTTCTTCTGGGCCGATGCCGTGGTCTGGACGGAAGGAGTCCTGCAGGGCGTGGGCTGGCTGCACACGGTCTGGTCCTGGATGGGCGTGCAATCGCTGCCCGAGCTGGTGGCGCCGGTGCTGGTCGTGCTCTCGGTCACGCCGGTGCTGGTCGTGGTCTCGCTGCTGCTGGTGGCGCTGTTCATGACGCCGGCCCTGGTCGAGCTGGTGGCGCAACGGCGCTTTCCGGCACTCGAGCGCAGGCAGGGTGCCACCCTGATCGGCAGCCTGCTGTGGTCGGCCGGCTCCTCGCTGATCGCCCTGATCGCGTTGCTGGTATCGGTTCCATTGTGGTTCGTGCCTCCCCTGGTGGTGGTGATCCCCCCGCTGATCTGGGGCTGGCTGACCTACCGCGTCATGGCCTTCGACGCGCTGTCTGCCCACGCCAGCAAGCCAGAACGCCGCAGCCTGTTCCTGCGCCACCGCCTGGCGCTGATGCTCATGGGCGTGGTCTGTGGCTACCTGGGGGCGGCTCCGGCCATTGTCTGGGCCTCGGGCGTGGTCTTCGTTGCAGCCTTCTGGATACTGATTCCGGTGGCCATCTGGATCTATGCGCTGATCTTCGCCTTCTCCTCGCTGTGGTTTGCCCATTTCTGCCTGGCGGCGCTGCAGCGCATGCGCGAGGAGGAGCCGGCGCTGCCCGAAGCACCCATCATTCCCTACGCTCCCGACGCGCCGCAAGGCTCCGGCACAGCCCCTGTTCCCCCCACCCCGCAAGAAAAGACCACATGACCCTTCAAGTTGGCGCACTCATCATCGGAGACGAAATCCTGTCGGGCAAGCGTGCCGACAAGCACCTTCCCAAGCTGATCGAACTGCTGGGCGCGCGTGGCCTGTCCCTGGCCCATGCCGAGTACGTGGGCGATGACAGGGCGCGCATCACCGACGCCCTGCGCAGCGCCTTCGCATCGCAGGCCGTGGTCTTCAGCTTTGGCGGCATAGGCGCCACCCCCGACGACCACACGCGCCAATGCGCGGCCGAGGCCCTGGGCGTGCCGCTGGCACTGCACCCGGAAGCCGTGGCCCTGATCCGCGAGCGCATGCGCGATGTGGCCACCGAAGAAGGCAAGCCCTACGAACCCCAGCGCGCCGACAACCTGCACCGGCTGCAGATGGGCAACTTCCCCGAAGGCGCGCGCATCATCCCCAACGTCTACAACAAGATCCCGGGCTTTTCCTGTTCGGGCGCCAGCGGCACGGTGCACTTCGTGCCCGGCTTCCCGGTCATGGCCTGGCCCATGGTCGAGTGGGTGCTGGAGCAGCGCTATGCCAAGCATTTCCACAGCACGGTGCAGCGGGAGCATTCGGTCATCGTCTACGGCGGAATGGAGGCCACGCTGACGCCGCTGATGGTGGCCATAGAGCGCGACCACCCGGGCGTCAAGGTGTTCAGCCTGCCCAGCGTGGATGATTCCAACCACGGCCGGCACATAGAACTTGGTGTCAAGGGCGAAGCTGGTGCCGTCACCAAGGCCTGGCCCACGCTGCTGGAAGGCTTGCACTCATTTGGTGCAATTCTTGGCCCTGAATTGGTGCGCAATATCTGATTTGCGGCCCTTCATCCAAATCTGCACCGATTTGGTGAGTGGGTACTCGGGCCGGGCCAGGCTGCAATGTCATCCACAACGCCCACGCAAGGCGGCAGAATCACGGGGCTGGCGCGCCAAGCAGGTGCCAGTCTGCGGGCATGCACTCAATGGATGCAGCCTGGCACGCAAACTGCTTAAGAGTATTTATCTTTTTTGATCAGCCAGATTGGCAGGAGAGATCTGATGGCAAAGACCGTTGCAGACGTGTTGAACATGGTGAAGGAGAACGAGGTCAAATTCGTGGACCTTCGTTTTACGGACACCCGTGGCAAGGAGCAGCACGTCACGGTGCCGGTGTCGCACTTCGACGAAGACAAGTTCACCTCGGGCCACGCCTTCGACGGCTCGTCGGTGGCAGGCTGGAAGGGCATTGAAGCATCGGACATGCAACTGATGCCCGATCCCGCCACCGCGAACATCGACCCCTTCTTTGAAGAGACCACGCTGTTCCTGCAGTGCGATGTGATCGAACCCGGCGATGGCAAGGCCTACGACCGCGATCCCCGCTCGGTGGCCAAGCGTGCCGAAGCCTATCTGAAGGCCTCGGGCCTGGGCGATACCGCCTACTTCGGTCCCGAACCTGAATTCTTCATCTTCGACGGCGTGCGCTGGAACACCGAACCCGGCAGCACCTTCTACGAAATCGAAGAGTACGAAGCCCCCTGGAATTCCGGCGCCAAGTTCGAGTCCGGCAACCGCGGCCACCGTCCGCGCAACAAGGGCGGCTACTTCCCCGTGCCGCCCGTGGACAGCACCCAGGACCTGCGCGCCGAGATGGTGCTGCTGCTCGAGCAGCTGGGCATTCCCGTCGAAGTGTTCCACCACGAAGTGGCTGGCGCCGGCCAGAACGAGATCGGCACCAAGTTCTCGACCCTGGTGGAGCGCGCCGACTGGACACAGGTCATGAAGTACGTGATCTGGAACGTGGCCAACACCTACGGCAAGACCGCCACCTTCATGCCCAAGCCCTATCCGGGCGACAACGGCTCCGGCATGCACGTGCACCAGTCCGTCTGGAAGGATGGCAAGAACCTGTTCGCAGGTGACGGCTATGCCGGCCTGTCCGACTTCGCGCTGTACTACATCGGCGGCATCATCAAGCACGCCCGTGCCCTGAACGCCATCACCAACCCCGGCACCAACAGCTACAAGCGCCTGGTGCCCGGCTTCGAGGCTCCGGTCAAGCTGGCCTACTCGGCCAAGAACCGCTCGGCATCGATCCGCATCCCCTACGTGGCCAACCCCAAGGGCCGCCGCGTCGAGGCACGCTTCCCCGATCCGCTGATGAACCCCTACCTGGGCTTCTCGGCCCTGCTGATGGCAGGTCTGGACGGCGTGGAAAACAAGATCCATCCCGGCGAAGCCGCGACCAAGGATCTGTACCACCTGCCCCCGGAAGAGGACAAGCTGGTGCCCACGGTCTGCCACAGCCTGGACCAGGCCCTGGAAGCACTGGACGCAGACCGTTCGTTCCTGACCAAGGGCGGCGTGTTCTCGGACAGCATGCTCGATGCCTACATCGAGCTGAAGATGGGCGAAGTGACCCGTTACCGTCAGGCCGTGCACCCGGTCGAGTACGACATGTACTTCTCGCTGTAAGGCGGGTCGGCAAAAAGGCGGCGCAAGCCGCCTTTTTTGCTTTCGGCCAGGACCTGGGTATGCTGGGCGCGGAACCAAAAGGGGTTGGCCCGCTCAAGAAATGACGTCCAGCCCGGAAGATGGAGCGATACTTGCCCGGACAAGCCGGGCCCTTCCGATCTGGCTACCCGAGGGAATGGAATGAAGAAACTGTTTGTGTCACTGCTGCTGCCCCTGCTGTCGGTGGGAGCCTGGTGCCAGGACGTGATCTACCGCTGCGGCAACGAGTACACCAACAACGTCAGCCAGGCCAAGGCCAAGGACTGCAAGCCGGTGGACGGCGGGCATGTGACGGTGATCCATGGCGGCAGCAAGCCGGCGGCCTCGGGCGGCGGCCAGGCGCCGCGCACCTCCGCCGCTCCTGCGGCAGGATCGCCCGCTCCGGCCAAGGTCAACAGCAGCGCCCAGAAGGCCCGCGACTCCGATGCGCGGACCATCCTCGAAAGCGAGCTGGCCCGCGCCCAGGAGAAGCTGACACAGCTGCGTCAGGAGTACAACGATGGCAATCCCCAGCGCACCGCATTGGAGTTGCGCAATCCCCAGGGCTATCTGGAACGTGTCGAGCAGCTCAAGAGCAGCATCTCGCGGCAGGAAGGCGATGTCGCCGGCATCCGCCGCGAACTGGATCGACTTCCCAAGAACTGACGGGCCCGAGCGGCCCATGCGAGCCCGGCCATGATCCAGGACGACCGGCCGGCGCCCCCGGCCTCCTATCAGGCGCTTGATCTGCTGTGCACGCTGATGACCGTGCTCGACGAGCAAGGCGCCGTGCTTTTCGCCAACGCGGCCCTTGAGAACGCACTGGGCCTGTCGCGCCGCATGCTCGAAGGCAGCGAGCTGGCTGCCTGCTTCACCGAGCCGGCCTTGCTGGACAAGGCCTTGCGCGGCGCCCAGGACAACGACTTCGCTGCCCTGCGCTTCGAGGCCAGCCTGCACCGCGTGGGGGGCGATGCGCTTCCTGTGCACGTCACGGTTTCCCTGGCCGAGCGGCCCGGCCATGTGCTGGTGGAGTTTTGGCCGCTGGAGCAGCAGGCCCGTCAGGACCGCGAGGAGCGTTTGCGCGAGCAGGCCCAGGCGCACAAGGAGCTGATCCGCAACCTGGCCCACGAGATCAAGAACCCGCTGGGCGGCATCCGTGGCGCGGCCCAGTTGCTGCAGATGGATCTGGACGCGCCCGAGCTGCGCGAGTACACCGAAGTCATCATCCACGAGGCCGACCGTCTGCAGGCGCTGGTCGACCGGCTGCTGGCGCCGCACCGCCATCCGCACGAGGTCGGTGACGTCAACATCCACGAAGTCTGCGAGCGCGTGCGTTCGCTGGTGCTGGTCGAGCATCCTGCAGGGCTGACCATTACGCGCGACTACGACATCTCCATTCCCGAGTTCCGGGGCGACAGCGCACAGCTGATCCAGGCCGTGCTCAACATCGTCCAGAACGCGGCGCAGGCCTTGCACGAACGCATCGCTGCCGGCGATGCCGAGATCATTTTGAGAACCCGTGTGGCGCGCCAGGTAACTTTTGGTCGCCAACGCTACCGGTTGGCATTGGAATTGCATGTGATCGACAACGGGCCAGGCGTTCCCGATGCCATCAAGGAGCGGATCTTCTATCCGCTGGTATCGGGAAGGGATGGCGGTTCGGGACTGGGGCTGACGCTGGCGCAGACCTTCGTGCAGCGCCACCAGGGGCTGATCGAATGTGAAAGCCAGCCGGGCCGCACGGATTTCCGCATCCTCATTCCCCTGCCTTGAGGCCCACGGAAGTCAACACTGCAACAAGGGAAGGAAGCACCACCAATGAAACCGATCTGGATCGTGGATGATGACCCTTCCATCCGCTTCGTGCTGGAAAAGGCACTGGGCCGGGAAGGCTGGGCAACGCGCAGCTTCGTTCAGGCGCGCGACGTGCTCACGGCACTGTCCGATGTCGATGCCAGCGACCCGGCGCGCCAGCCACCACAGGTGCTGGTCAGCGATATCCGCATGCCCGGCGGCTCCGGCCTGGAACTGCTCGAGCAGATCCGCGCCCAGCAGCCCGGCCTGCCCGTCATCATCATGACCGCGTACTCCGACCTGGACAGTGCCGTCTCGGCCTTCCAGCGCGGAGCCTTCGAGTACCTGCCCAAACCCTTCGACCTGCCCAAGGCGGTGGAACTCATCCGCCGCGCCGTCGAGGAAAGCCTGCGCGAGGACGTGGCCGAGGCACAGGCCCCGCTGCAGGCCGAGATGCTGGGCCAGGCGCCTGCCATGCAGGACGTGTTCCGCGCCATCGGCCGGCTCAGCCAGAGCCAGGTCACGGTGCTGGTCACGGGCGAGTCGGGCTCGGGCAAGGAACTGGTGGCGCGCGCGCTGCACAAGCACTCGCCCGTGGCGGGCGGCCCCTTCGTGGCCATCAACACCGCCGCCATCCCCAAGGACCTGCTGGAGTCCGAGCTGTTCGGCCACGAGCGCGGCGCCTTCACGGGCGCACAGACCCAGCGGCGCGGCCGCTTCGAGCAGGCCGAGGGCGGCACGCTCTTTCTCGATGAAATCGGCGACATGCCTTTCGACCTGCAGACGCGCCTGCTGCGTGTGCTGTCGGACGGGCATTTCTACCGTGTGGGCGGCCACCAGGCCGTCAAGGCCCATGTGCGCGTCATCGCCGCCACCCACCAGGACCTGGAGCAGCGCGTGCGCAACGGCGCCTTCCGCGAGGATCTGTTCCACCGCCTCAACGTCATCCGCCTGCGCCTGCCCGCGCTGCGCGAGCGCAACGAAGACGTGCCCATGCTGGCACGCCACTTCCTGCAGCAAAGCGCGCGGCAGCTGGGCGTGGAGCCCAAGCGCATGGGGGTCGATGCCATGCAGCGGCTGCAGTCGTTCGCCTTTCCCGGCAACGTGCGCCAGCTGGAGAACATCTGCCACTGGCTGACCGTCATGGCGCCAGCACAGGTCATCTCGGTCAAGGACCTGCCTCCCGAGGTGCTGGGCGAGGCCGCGCCACCCGTGGGCGGCGGCAATGCCGGCGTGCCCGCACCGGTGATGCTGTCGCATGCGCCGGCCGTGGCGGAAGAGGGAGTGGGCCGCATCGCCATGCCAGCCCCGTCGCTGGCCCAGCCGCATGACGGGGGGCTGGCCACGTCCGACCTGGACTGGGTGCATCTGCTGGGGCAGCAGGCGCGCCAGCTGCTGGAGCACACCCAGGCCCAGGGGCATGGCGAGGTCTGGGACCAGCTGTCCCGCCGCTTCGAGGCGCAGTTGATCCGCTCGGCCCTGGCCGTCACCCACGGCCGCCGGGTCGAGGCCGCCCAGCGCCTGGGCATAGGCCGCAACACCATCACCCGCAAGCTGCAGGAGCTGGGCATGGACGAGGACGCCTTCGAGTAAGGCAAGCCGGCGGGCGGCCGGGCCCTTGCCTTGGCAAGGGTCCGGCTCCTACAGGCCGGCGCCCGGGGTGCTGACGGGCCGGGCCGCCCGGGCTTGGGACAATGGAGTCCTCTTCGCTGGAACGGCCTACGTCCCGACCTATCGTGCCCACAGTCCTCTCCAACCTCTGGCAAAAGGCCAAACCCGCCCGCCCGGGCGTGATGTACCCATCGACACCGCGCAAGCTCGGCGAGCCGGTCGATGCGTACTGGCATGACCGCTATTTCCTGGAGCCGTACTTCGTGCCGGGGCGCGGCTACGACCAATACCGGCCCGCCTATGCACTGGGCTGGAAGGCTTCCCTGTCGCCGGAACACGCGCAGCAGGATTTCGAGTCCGCAGAAGCCCGGCTGGAAGAACGCTGGGAGCAGGAACGGGGCGGCAGCCTGCTGCACTGGAACCAGGTGCGTGAGGCCGTGGAGGCCTCCTGGCTGCAGGCGCGCCGGCGCACGCCCGCACAGCCTGCGGCTTCCACGCTGGAACTGCAGACCACGGCGCTGCTCAATGCCGTGCTGGCCCTGGGTCGCCAGGCCCATGTCCGGTTGGGCGAATGCATGGATCCCATGCCCCAGGGACTGATAGGCCAGGTACTGGCGCGCCACTTCAATGCCAGCCAGGTCCTGGTCGATGACCTGGAACGCGCCATCGACGCCAACGGCGGCGTGGTGCTGCCCGTGCGCGACAGCCGTGCCGCACTGCGTCGCAACGCCTTCTGGGACGGGCTGCTGGGCAGGGAAGAGGGCGCGGACTACGTGCTGGACCAGGCCGAGTCCTGCCAGCAGCAATGGCTGAGCGCCTATGAGGCCGCCGAGCAGGCACGCCTGCCCAGGGCGCTCAGCGAGATTCTCCACCGCCAGTCCCTGATGCTGCGCGGCCATATCGAGGCCATCCACTGGCTGCGCCGCTACATGCTGTAGCGCAAGTCTGAAAGACTAGCCCAATGTCACGACGACCGGCGCATGGTCGCTGGGCTGAGGGTTCTTGCGCGGCGCGCGGTCCACGATGCAGGCGGTGACGCTGGGACGCAAGGCCTCGCTGACCAGGATGTGGTCGATGCGCAGGCCCCGGTTCTTCTGGAAACCCAGCATCCGGTAGTCCCACCACGAATAGCTTTTCTCGGGCTGGTCGAACATGCGGAAGGCATCGGTCAGGCCCAGCTGCAGCAGCGCCTGGAAATGCGTGCGCTCTTCCACCGTGTGGTGGATCGTGTCCTTCAGGCCGATGGGATCGTAGGAGTCGCGGTCCTCGGGCGCCACGTTGAAGTCGCCCACCAGCACCAGGCGCGGATGGGCTGCCATCTCGCTTTTCACCCAGTCCTGCAGCGCCTGCAGCCAGCGCATCTTGTAGGCGAACTTGTCTGTGCCCGGCGCCTGCCCATTCACGAAGTAGCCGTTGATCAGGCGCACCGGGCCGCCTTCGGCATCGAGGGTGGCGGCAATGATGCGTGCCTGCTCGTCATCCAGGCCCGGGATATTGCGCACCACGTCGTGCACCGGCGTGCGCGTCAGCCAGGCCACGCCGTTGTAGGTCTTCTGTCCATGGCTGACCGCGTGGTAGCCGGCCTCCTGCAGCGCCTGCAGCGGAAACTTGTCGTCGGTGAGCTTGAGTTCCTGCAGCGCCAGCGCATCGACAGGATTGGCCTGCAGCCAGGCCAGCACCTGCGGCAGGCGCACGGACAGGGAGTTGACGTTCCAGGTGGCGATTTGCATAAATAAATCCAATTAAATCAAATGATTGCGTGATTTTTCGATGGTTGCTCTTGTGGCGGTTGCCAGCCTGTTCACCCGAAAAATCATGCCCTTGCCGCAGCAGTCAGCCCCTATTTTGATGCGCGATTGCGCTTGGGTGTTTTTCAGGCGATTCGGCAGCGCGGCTGTCAGCCCTGGCTTCGGCCAGCATATCGGCATGCGGGGCTGTTGACGTGATGGGGCCTGCCTCGCCACGACCTTCATGGCACCGGGCAGACCTTGAATCAGATTGATCTGATTTCATCTCGGATGAAAGGTGTCTACGATTGAAAATTTGCCAAGGAAATGCGGCCTTGGAATTTTTTCATTATCCGGAGGTATTCAAAATGCATATATTCATAGGTGCTTTTTGCAGAATAAACAAGGCTGTCATGATATTTATTTTGGCAATGATGGCCACCTCCGCATGGTCCGCATGCGCAATTGAAAATGCAACTGATGGGTCAGGCTATTTCAAGTATGTGTTCAGTAATTTCAATCCTCCAGAATTCAATTCCAATGTGGCCAAGAATACGGTGATTTACTCAAAAACCGCTGTAGCGGTAATAAGTAATGGGCTTGGCGCTAGATTGATGAATTGTGTTCCATCGGTCACGGGCTATATTTTAGGTAAATCTACACCAGTCAATAATATATATCCGACGACAGTCGAGGGTATTGGCATGAGGGTTTCGACTAGATATGGTGCTGCGCCTGTAAGTGGTTTGGGGTATTCCAATCACCCCGGATCTTTTGCATATCCACTTATCGATGTCACAGTTGAGTTGATCAAGACCGCAGATGGCGATATCACTGCAGGTGGCGTGCTGGACAGCGATTTCCTGTACGAACGCGCGAATAATGCATTTGGCCAGATTCTCGCTCAATACAACTTTTCCTCGCCCGTCGTCGTCCGGCCCAAGGTGCCCACCTGTACCCCACAGGCGCCGGAGCCCGTGCGCATGGCCCAGACTGTCACTCAAAAACTCATCTCAATCGGCTCAACCGGTGCTCCCCGCTCCTTCCTCATCTCGTTGTTGTGCAAGGGCGGCATCCCAGGTTCGTTGACCAACGCCTATGTCACGCTTACGGATGTGGCAAATCCTGGAAATATCGGCAATGCTCTGACCCTGTCCAAAACCTCGGTGGCAAAAGGTGTGGGTGTGCAGATCCGCAAGGATGACCAGATACTGGGCTTTGGCCCGGACTCCAATGCCGCCGGCAACAGGAATCAATGGTTTGCAGGGGCTGTTGCCTACGGGCAGGCGCGGTTGGATATCCCGCTGACGGCGCGCTATGTCAAGACCGAAGAGAACGTGACCATAGGCAGTGCCAATGCGGCGGCGACCTTCACCATCAGCTGCCAGTAGTTCCCCCCTGATCCCTTGCGCTTTCGGTCTGACCGCTGGCAGGCCATTCAGCGTGGTCAGGCAAGTCTGCGGGTGTGCGGCCATGCCCGCAGAATACGCAGATGCTTGATCTACTCGTCATTCACGCCACGCTGCCAGACGGCCGCCAGGACATGTCCATCGCCGTGCAGGGCGGGCGCATCGTCGAGGTCGCGGCCGGTCTTTCGGCGCCCGCCCATCAGGTCATCGATGCACAGCACCAACTGGTGTCGCCGCCCTTCGTCGATCCGCATTTCCACATGGATGCCACGCTGAGCCACGGCCTGCCGCGCGTCAACCGCAGCGGTACGCTGCTGGAGGGCATAGCGCTGTGGGGCGAGCTCAAGCCGCTGCTCACGGCCGAGGCGCTGATCTCGCGCGCGCTGGAGTATTGCGACTGGGCGGCGGCCAAGGGGCTGCAGGCCATCCGCAGCCATGTGGATACCAGCGATGCCCGCCTGCTGGCCGTCGATGCGTTGCTGGAGGTCAAGCGCCAGGTGGCTCCCTATATCGACCTGCAGCTGGTGGCGTTTCCGCAGGACGGCGTGCTGCGCTCGCCCGGCGGCGTCGCCAACCTGCGGCGGGCGCTGGACAAGGGCGTGGACGTGGTGGGCGGCATTCCCCACTTCGAGCGCACCATGGCCGAGGGTGCCGACAGCGTCAGGCTGCTGTGCGAGCTGGCGGCCGAGCGCGGCCTGCTGGTGGACATGCACTGCGACGAGTCCGACGACCCGCTGTCGCGCCACATCGAAACCCTGGCCTTCGAGGCGCAGCGCCTGGGCATGCAGGGCCGCGTGACGGGCTCGCACTGCACCTCCATGCACAGCATGGACAACTACTACGTGAGCAAGCTGCTGCCGCTGATCGCAGAAAGCGGCGTGGCCGTGATTGCCAATCCGCTGATCAACATTACGCTGCAGGGCCGCCAGGACAGCTATCCCAAGCGCCGCGGCATGACGCGCGTGCCCGAGCTGCTGGGCGCAGGCGTCAACGTGGCCTTCGGCCATGACTGCGTGATGGACCCGTGGTACGGCATGGGCTCGGGCGACATGCTGGAGGTCGCCCACATGGGCTTGCATGTGGCGCAGATGACCAGCCAGGACGGCATGCGCGACTGCTTCGACGCCGTGACCACGCGCGCGGCGCGTGTGATGCACCTGGACGGCTATGGCATCGAGGTCGGCTGCGATGCCAGCTTCGTGCTGCTGCAGGCGCGCGATGCGGCCGAGGCGATACGGTTGCGCGCCACGCGCCTGAAGGTGTTCCGCAAGGGCCGGTTGCTGGCCGAGGCGCCTGCTGCAACGGCTGCGCTGCATCTGCCGGGCCGCCCGGCAAGAATCGACTGGCGGCGCTGAACCGGCGTTGAACCGCCGGCGCGCTGGCGCCGGCCTCAGGCGCCGGCCAGGCTGGCCTCGCGCACGATGGTCTGCAGGGCCACCAGGTCCCTGACCACCAGGCCCTGGGCTTCCACGCGAATGCAGGCGTCGCGCTCCATGCGCTTGAGCTCCTGGTTCACGCGCTGGCGCGAGGCGCCCAGCAACTGGGCCAGCTCCTCCTGCACCAGTTGCAGGCCTATGCGCAGCTCGCGCGGGTCGTCCAGCACCTGTGTGCCGTAGCTGCGCGACAGGTGCAGCAACTGCTTGGCCAGGCGTGCGCGCAGGGGCAGGGTGTTGAGGTCTTCCACCAGCCCGTAGGTCTGGCGTATGCGGTGGGCCTGCAGGCGCAGCAGGGCGTCGTAGAACTCCACATGCGTGGCCAGGATGGCGTGAAAGCTCTCCTTGTCCACGCACAGCAGCGTGGTGTCGCCGTGGGCATAGGCATCGCGCGTGCGGGGCTCGTCAAGAAAGGTGGACATGGCACCGAACCAGGCACCCGGCTCCACATAGGCCAGCGTGGTCTGCCGACCCGACAGGCTGGTCGAGCTCATGCGCACGGCGCCCTGCGCACAGGCATACCACCTGTGCGGCACATCGCCGCGTGCATAGATCAGTGCCCCGTCCTTGAGCCGCCGGACCGTGGTCTGGCGCAGGATGTCATGGCGCAGCGAGGGCGAAAGGCTGCAGAACCACTGGCCGGAATTGATGGCCTCGCGCTCGGCGGGGGTGAGCATGGGCTCGTGGGTACTCGTTTGCAAACCGCTTGTCTCCAATCGGCCGCAATTTTAGGGCGTGCGGGCCTGCGGATAGGCGTGCAATTGCTCGCGCAGCAACTGCACGAAGCAGTCAGCCCTTTCGGTGGGCGCGTATTGGGGCGGCAGGGCCAGCACCACCTCCACCGCGCAGGCTGGATGCAGTGGCAGCACACGCAGGTCGCGCGCGAACACCGAGGCCACGTAGGGGTTGACCACGCCCAGCCCCAGCCCCTGTGCAGCCAGGCTGCAGATGGTGGAGGAGTAGGTGGTCTCCATGGTGGAGCCGGCCTCTATGCCCTGCTCCTGCATGGTGCTGCGCAGTTGCAGGTAGATGTCGTCATCGGCGTTGAGCGTCAGCAGCAGCTGGCCCTGCAGGTCGCGCACATGCAGCCGCGTGCGCGTGGCCAGCGCATGGTCCGGGTGCATGACGCAGACGGCGCGGCTGCGGTGCAGCACGGTGGCATCCAGCTCGGGCGTGCTCAGCGCCATGGTGCTGACCACCAGGTCGAAGTGGCCATGCAGCAGGCCCTCGCGCAAGGGCGTGGAGCCCAGGGTCTGCAGGCTGATGTGGGTGCCCGGGTAGCGCTGCGCGAAGCTGCGCACCACGGCCGGGATCACGCTCAGGCCCAGGGCCGGCGTGCAGCCTATGCGCAGCGTGCCGGCGCCGGACTGGCGCAGTGCGGCCAGGTCGCGCTCTATGCGCTCGCGCCCCAGGAAATGCTGCTGCACGGTGGCGAACAGTTCCACGGCCTCGGCCGTGGGGCGCAGCCGGCCCTTGTGCATGTCGAACAGCTTGAGCCCTGCGGCCGCCTGCATCTGGGCCAGCAGCCGGCTGACCGAAGGCTGCGTGGTGTGCAGCAGCCGCGCGGCGGCCGTGGTGGTGCCGGTCTGCATGACGGCACGGAAGGCCTCGATCTCTCGGGCGCTCAGGGGTCTGGACATGGCGATTCGGTCCTGCTCGGGGTGGCTGGCAATGTATATCTTTTCTGTATAGAGGCCACGAAAAAATGCATTTTTCCAAAGATGACAGGCTTTCTACACTGCCTCCATTGCATCGATTGCCCAGGCGCGGCAGCGCCGTCGAAAGGATTCCATGAACAAGACAACAGC
The DNA here is from genome assembly GCF_000799035.1 of Delftia sp. ZNC0008. Classification (NCBI taxonomy): domain Bacteria; kingdom Pseudomonadati; phylum Pseudomonadota; class Betaproteobacteria; order Burkholderiales; family Comamonadaceae; genus Delftia; species Delftia sp. ZNC0008. The sequence continues at coordinate 13,862 of NZ_JTKZ01000365.1, read as the reverse complement.
ACGTCGCACGGCCGCCGCAGTAATCGCCGCCGCCGTGGCGGGCATGGTGCCGGCAGCCGCCCAGGCACGGGACGGCTTTCCCCAGCCCGGCCGGCAGCTGCGCATCATCGTGCCGTTCACTGCAGGCGGCAGCTCCGACGTGCAGGCACGCATGCTGGCCGACCGCCTGAGCCGGCTCTGGGGCCAGCCGGTGGTGGTGGAAAACAAGCCCGGCGCGGGCGGTCATCTGGGAGGCCGATATGTGGCCGATCAGCCGGCCGACGGCTACACGCTGATGGTGGGCTCCATCGGCCTGCATGCCGCCTATGGCGTGTACGGCAAGCTGGCCTATGACCCCGCAAAGGATCTGCGCGTGGTGACCGTGCTGGCCGAGATGCCGCATGTGGTGGTGGCCACGCCCAGCCTTGCCGCCAGCAACCTGGCCGAGCTGACGGCGCTGGCCAAAAAGGCGCCTGGCACGGTCAACTTCGGCTCGGCCGGCGTGGGCTCGTCCGTGCACATGATGGGCGAGCTGTACAAGCTGCAGGCGGGCGCGCCTATCGTGCACGTGCCTTATCGCGGCAGCTCGGCCGCGCTCAACGACCTGCTGGGCGGCCAGATCCAGCTCATGTTCGAGAACCCGCCCACGGTGCTGTCGCACATACGCGGCGGCAAGCTCAAGGCGTTGGCCGTCACGGGCAGCCAGCGCCTGGCGGCCCTGCCGGACGTGCCCACGGCGGCCGAGTCCGGGCTCAAGGACTATGTGGCCACCTCCTGGACCACGGTGGCCGTCTCCTCCAAGGTGCCCGAGGCCATCGTCAAAAAGCTCAATGACGACATCCGAAAGGTCGTGGCCACGCCCGAGTTCCGCAAGGGCCTGCAAGAGCAGGGCATGAGCGCCGTCGCCAACAGCCTGCCTGAGGCGCAATCCTTCGTTGCCCGCGAAAAGCAGCGTTGGGACCGCGTGATCGCCGAAGGTCACATCTCTGCCCAATGAAACACTCCATGACTTCGAACCCCCCCGCATCCTTCGTCCCCTGCCGCCGCCTGGGCGATGGCCGCCAGCACCACTTCTTCGGCTACTACAACAAGTCCAGCTGGGACCGCAGCAATCGCCTGGTGCTGGCGCAGCAAACGCCGTGGATGGACCAGTACCTCACGCCCCAGGCGCGGGCGTCCATCGGCTACTTCGATACCGAAAACGGCGACCGCTTCCACGCCGTGGGCGAGACCGGCGCCTGGAACTGGCAGATGGGCAGCCAGCTGCAGTGGCTGGACGGGCTGGCGGGCCGGCAACTGATCCACAACGACAGGACGGCAGATTCCGGGGGGCGCTATCCGGGGTTCGGCTCCGTGGTCATCGATGTGGACAGCGGCGAGCGGCGCACCCTGCCCATGCCCGTCTATGTGGTGGCGCCCAGCAGCGCCTGGGCGCTGTGCGTGGACTACCGTCGCCTTTACATCACGCACGAAACCATTGGCTACAGCGAAGAGGGTGGTCCCTTCGCCTTGCCCCTGGCGCCCGAGGACGACGGCATCTGGCGCATGGAGGTCGCGACGGGCGAGGCAAGGCTGCTGGCCAGCTATGCGCGGCTCAAGGCCTTTCATCACCGTACATCGATGGACAAGGCCATCCACTGGGTCAGCCATATCGAGGTCAACCCGTCTTCCTCGCGCATTCTTTTCCTGCACCGCTGGACCGAACGCGTCAAGGACGAAACCTGCTTTCTGCACCGCCTCATCACCATGGCGCCCGACGGGTCCGACATGCGCCTGCTCGAATGCTCGGACCATCCGCTGCCCCAGCTGGCCGACGACTTCGACCCGATGGCCGTGGGCACGTTCGACTACGAAAAGTCCGAATACCAGATCTCGCATCCGCTATGGCGGGACGACAGCCACATCATTGTGTGGGGCCCGCATGCCGGGGAGATCCACTATCACCTCTATGACGATGTGGAGGGCGGTGACGTGCAGGTGGTGGGCGCAGGCGTGCTGGTGGAGAACGGCCACATGAGCTTCTCGCCCGTGGACACGCGCTGGCTGCTCAGCGATACCTATCCCGACGACCGCACGCACGAGCGCTTCCTGTTCCTGTACGACATGCACACGGGCGAGCGCCACGACCTGGGCAGCTTCTACGCCTCTCCCGATCTCAGCAAGGAAAACCGCTGCGACCTGCACCCGCGCTGGAGCCGTGACGGGCGCCAGGTCTGCATCGACTCCGTGCACGAGCACCAGCGGCAGATGTATGTGCTGGATGTGTCGGGGATCGTGCAGGCTTGACTCGGGTAGTCGGGGGCGCGTGAGCAGCCCCGGCTACCGTGTAGGACTCAGCGCGGCTTGCGCATTCGCGTGCGGCGTCCGGCCAGGGCTGCGACGCTCAGCATCAGCGCTGCCAGCGTCCACTGGCCCCATTGCGAAAGCGTGGGAATGGCCGCGGGGCTGCCGCCGGCAGCGGCGGCCAGCACGGCCACGCCACCCGGGTCACTGATGAAGGCGTTCACATCCAGGTCGTCATCGCCGTTCCTGCCGTCCTCAATCGTCAGCGTCACGCTGTTGTCGCTGGCGTTGAACTGCGCGCCGGTGAAGTGATACCAGTGCGGCGTTGCGTTGTCGGACGTGGGGCCGTACTTCCAGTACTGTGCATTGCGGGGCAGATTGTTCGGGAACGTGAGCTTGATGCTCACCGTGGATCCCGGCGCACCGTTGTGGACAGCGAAATCGAACAGGCCCAGCGGGAACTGAAGATTGGCAGGCGGTGCGTCGGCAGGTGACCTGATGTGCCCCTGCAGCGGGATGAAGCCCGCAGTCTGCGCCGGGCCTGTTCCCATGGGTGTGAACACCCATGGGCTTCCCGCAGCAATCTCTGCTGAGACCGTCGTTCCGCCCACGGTACCGGTGATGGTGCTCAGAGAGTGGGGGGGCAGGGTGATCGTGAATGTCTGGTTCACGGGCGTTGCCGCGGCGTACTCGGCATCGCCGGCCTGGCTGGCCTGCAGCGTGCAATCTCCCGTGCGCATCAGCCGCAGCGAGGTGCCCGTGACCACACAGGTCTGAGGAGTGAGGCTGCTGAAGCTGATCGGCAGGTTGGAGTTGGTTGCGGCGGCGTTTGCCAGCGACAGGGCCTGGGGGCTCAGATAACGCAGGGACGAGAAATCGAAGGTGATGTTCTGGATTGCCTTGCCGACTGCAATCTGTACCGAGCCGGTGGCCTGTGCATGGTTGGCATCGGCCGCCTTGGTCGCCGTCACCGTGCAGCTGCCTACGGCCGTGCCGGTGACGGTGTTGCCGAACAGCGTGCAGTTGCCAGCGCCTGCCGTCAGCGCCAGCGTGAGCACACCGCTGCCGCTGCCGCCAGTGACGGTGACCGTGCTGGAGTCGCCTTTGGGAATGCTGGCGGGTGATGCCACCACGGACAGGGCCACCTGGCTTGCCTGTGACACCGTCACCGAAGTGCTGGCCGTGGCCTCTTCATGGTCGGCATCCGCTGCCTTGGTGGCCGTGACCGTACAGGTTCCGACACCCAGGCCGGTGAGCGTGGAGCCCGCGATGCTGCAGGGGCCCGCGACGCTCAAGCCGATGGCGCCGGTGCCCGAGCCGCCCGTGGTGCTCAGTTGCGAAATGCCGCCAAAGCTGATGGCTGCAGGACTGGCCTGCACCGACAGTGCTGTCTGTCCAGCCTTGGCCACGATGACGGTGGTGCTGGCGCTGATGGCCTGGTGGTTGATGTCGCCAGCCTTGGTGGCCGTGATGGTGCAACTGCCGGCGCCAATGGCACTCAACTGGTTGCCGGTCACCGCGCAGAACTGGGCACCACCCGTCACGGCGTAGGTGACGGCGCCGCTGCCCGAACCCCCAGTGGTCGCCAGGGTTGCCGTGGCGCCGAAGGTCAGGGTCGAAGGCGTGGACTGCACGCTCAGGGTGACCTGGGCTGCAGGGGTCACGGTCACCACGGTGGTGGCCAGCGTGTCCTGGTAGTTGGCATCGCCCAGCTTGGTGGCGGTCACTGTGCAGGTGCCCGTGCCTTCCGCAGTGAGCGTGTTGCCGTTGACGGAGCAAAAGGCGGCTCCATCCGTGATGGAAAAGCCCACGGCGCCGGACCCTGCGCCGCCACTGGTTGACAGCGCGGCCGTGCTGAAGGCCGCCAGCGTGCTGGGCGTTGCCGTCGCCGTCAGAGCAGGCTGCTGGGCCTTGATCACCGAGATGTCCACGGTGGTCGTGGCGGCCAGGTAGCTGGCGTCTCCCGCCTTGGTCGCCGTCACGGTGCAATCGCCCACGGCCGTGGCTGTGACCGTGTTGCCTGACAGGGCGCAATAGGCCGCGCCTGCGGTTACGGCGTAGCTGATGGCGCCTGCGCCAGAGCCGCCGTTGGTGCTCAGCGTGGTGGTGCTGGCATAGGGCAGGGTCTGGAGTGCTGCACTTGCCGTCAGTGCAGCCTGCGGGCTCTTGTCATTGGTCAGCGAGAACGAGGTGCTGGCCGCCCCTGCCTGCGCCGTCACGGTATAGCTGCCGGCGAACAGGTTGGCCGTGGCACTCAGCGATGCGATGCCCTGGGCGTTGGTCGTGACCGAGGTTCTTGTGGCAAAGGTCGTGGATGGCCCCGATGCGGCAGGCGCATTGAAGTCCACCATGATGCCGGCAAGCGGCTGGTCGTCGATGTCGGTGACCTTGACCGACAACGGCGTGGCAAAAGGCTGCTGGATGCGGGTGGACTGTTGAGAGCCAGTGAGCACCGCCATGGCCGCAGGTGGGCCGAAAGGATCAATGCGAAATACCAGACCATTCGAAAGGCTCTCGTTTGCGCTGAGGGCGCTGTTCGCAGGGTTGGTCAGGCCGTTGGTGCCCGATGTGGTGGTGGCGCCGCCCACGGAAAGAAGGGTCCTGCCCTGCACATTGGTTGCGGCCAGGCTGCGCATGGCCTCGTTTTCCGAGGTGCCCAGGAACCCGGCATAGTCCCAGCTGTTCGGATTGTTGGTTGCGACGCTGACCAGGAAGCCGTCCTGCTTGCCACCTGGCGTGGTGGACAGGCCGCTTTGAGCCTTGACGGGAAAGCCTGCGCCATTGTTGGTGCTGCCCGTGGCGAACCAGCTCCTGCCGTCGCTGGCCAGCCCTTCCACGCTGTCGTAGCCATTGCCACCCAGGTAGGTGGCGTCCAGCACCTGGTCTCCTGATGCATTCAGGCGCAGCACAAAGCCGTCCATGCCGGTGCTGCGCGCGATCTGCGGCCCGAGGCCCTGGCGCCGTCCGCTGTTGTCGGCGGGAAAGTAGTCGGACCCGGTCTCCCCGCCCACGAGCAGTGAGCCGTCATACATCAGGTTCAGGGCCAGTGCACGGTCCGCACCGGCGCCCGAGCCTGTCAGCAGCGTGAAGTAGTCGAAGGCGCTGCCGTCGGCCCGGATCTTGGCGACGAAGCCGTCTGATCCATCGATGGCGCGCGAATTGATTTGTGTCCTGAGGCCCGTGGCGCCCGGCATCCCCGAGACAGAGTCGGTCGCGCCAGCCACATAGGCCGCGCCGGTGCCGTCCACGGCAATGGCATATCCGATGTCGGCGCCGCCGTCGCCGCCGATGTATCCGGCGTACTCCAGCCCGCTGCCTGAAGCGTCGATGCGGGCCACGAAGGCATCCCGCATTTCTGACTGCGCAGGGCCGGAGCCGTGGTTGAGCTGCGGTCCGTTCACGGCAGGAAAGCCTTTGCCTTCCGTGAATCCGGTCACATAGACCCGGCCAAGGGTGTCCAGAGCCAGGGCATTGGCCTGATCGTCACCCGTTCCACCAATCAGGCCCGAATACAGAATGCCGGCACCGTCTGGTGCCAGGCGCATGACGAAGGCATCCCTATCCGTCGTGCTCTTGCTGCGCCGAAAGCGTTGGTTGGCATCTGTGCCAAGCAGGGGGAAGCCGGTGGATTCCGTGCTGCCCGCCAGGTGGATGCGGTTTTGTATGTCCACGGCCAGGCCGTTGCAGGCGTCGTCTTCCGATCCGCCCACATAAGTGACGCTCATGGGGACACCCTTGGGATCGAATCTGACGACGAAGGCATCCTCGCCACCTTTGCTGCTGCCCGCGTTGGGCAGGTCGGACGATTGCGTCACGCCACAGGCGTAGGTGTTGCCGTCGCTGTCTCGTGCCACGGCGTTGACCTGGTCGGCCGAGTTGCCTCCGACCAGGCCCGAGTAGCCGGTCCAGGCCGGATCGATGACCAGCGGCAGGCCTTTGTCATGGCTGCCCAGCTCAAAGCCCACGCGCCAGGTGGTGGCGTCCACCTGCTCCAGCCGATAGCGGGCGGGCACGTCCACGCGGCCATTGCCCCGGGGTTGGTAAACCAGCGGTGCATCGTCGGTGAAAAGGTCGTTGCCTATGCTCCACTGCAGCGCTCCCGTGGGCAGGATGCGTGCATCCGTCGCACCTTCCACGCGCAGCCAGACCTGTGCGGCATCGGCACCAGGAGCCAGTTCAAACTGGTACTTCAGACCGCCGGGCTCGCCCTGGAAAACGGCATCAATGCCTGGCCAGACACTGCGGTAGCCCAGCGCACCGAAGCTGCGCAGACCTGTGCGCCATTGCGCGGCTTCGCCGACCAGCCAGTGGTAGAGCGTGGGCGAAGGCTGCATGCCCTGCGGCGTCGACATGGTCCCGTTCTCGAAGCTGTAGCGCAGGCGCGAATCCGGGCGCAGGCTCAGACTCCGGGCCACGCCGGATGCGGCCACCGACCGGCCTTGCACGCCGTTGATCTGGCCGGGCAGGTCGATGCTCATGCCTTGCGCATCGAAACTGATGCGCTTGCCTGCGGCCATGGCGCGAAAGCCGGCACCGGGTATCTCTATGAAGCGGTTGTCCCTGCCGGAGAATTCGCGTTGGACCAGGGGGGCGGCCTGGACCCCCGTGGTCAAGGCCAACAGGGTCAGGGCCGCAATGGAACTGCGCATAGGTGTACTCAGCTCCGAGGGGGAAAGACGCCCTGCAAGGCGATGATGAAATTCATGACCAGGAAGGGCGGAAGATTGTTGTGTGGCTGGCTGCCGCCCGCAGCTTGAGGGGGAGCCATGGTGACCGCAGAGGTGTTGGAGGCTGGCGCGATGTAGGGGCGCGTCGGTGCAGCGCCCAGGGTTGCGCCGGCCGGGCTTGCCACGGCGGGATCTGCGGGCGAAGCAGCCAGGGCCTGATGGGTGTGCCTGGGAATTTCCGATTCCAGCAGCGTCACGGTTTCAGTACCACCGGTTTCGCCCAGATCGTGCAAGGACAGCCCCGGTCCCTGGCCTGGATGCATGGGCATGCGCCCTTGAAGGTTGGGAAGAGAAAAATTGGATTTTCCATCGCCACCATAGGTTGTTCCCAGCAGGGAAAACAGCGCCGTGTTCTGAGAAAGCGGCAGGAGCTGACCATCGCAAAAGGCCCAGCCCTTGGGTGCGAAGTTGAACCCGCCAAGGCGGATTTCGGCGACGAAGGGATCGGACATGGTCTTCAGGTCTGAGAAGGAAAGAGGCCTTGCATGGCCATGCAAAAGCTCAGTGCCAGATAGGGCGGCATATTGAGGTGTGGCTGGCTGCCGCCCACATTGGCCAACAGGGCGGGCATGCTCGTATTGCCGCTTTGCGCATAGTGGCCGCGCGCCGCTGCAGGCAGGTTGCCGTTGCCCGATGTCGCCTGGCCCGTGGTGCCGGAAGCGGCCATGGCGTGGCTGTGCTGCGGTATCTCTGGCAGGGTCAGGGTATGGGCTTGCTCGCCTGCTCTCTCCCCCAGCGTATGGCCGGCCCCCATGTGCATGGGCATGCGGCCGCGCAGGTCGGGCAGTGCAAAGTTGGTCTGCCCGTTGCCACCGTAGGTGGTGCCCAGCAGCGAGAACAGTGCCTGGTTCTGGTTGATGGGCAGCAATTGCCCATTGCAAAGGGCCCAGCCTTTGGGGGCGAAGTTGAAGGAGAAGACGCGAACCTCTCCGAGAAAAGGGGTAGACATCAGGTGGGTGAGGGATAGATGCCGAACAGCGAGATGATGAAGTTCACGCAAAGATAGGGCGGCATATTGGTATGCGGCTGTGACCCACCGACCGCGCCCACCATCGAGGCCGCCATGGGCGTAGCGGGGGCACCGTTCGCAAAGGCCTTGTGATCCCTGTGCTTGGCAAACACCGCATCGGCGGGCGAGGCCAGAAAGCCGGTGCCGGAGGACGCGGGGACGCCGTGCGTGTGGGCTGGAATCTGATTGACGGTCAGCGTGACCTCTTCGACTCCAGCGGCCTGTGCCAGCGTGAATTCGTTGCCTGCGTGCAGGGGGATGCGGCCACGCATGTCTGGCAGGGCGAACGTGCTTTGGCCATCACCGCCGTATGTCGTGCCGATCAGAGTGAAAAGGGTTTCGTATTCCGAGATGGGCATTTGCTGCCCTTCGCAGAACATCCAGCCTGATGGCGCGAAGTTGCCGGCAAACATCCGGATTTCCCCAACATAGGGTTGAGCCATGGCAAAGTGGGGTGAAGTTAGAAAACGTTAATAATTGCAAAATAGTTTAGTATGCCAACCTGTTGTGCGGCAAAAATATTTCGCTGCCGTTGCTTTGGCAGGAAGGGCCACGATGAAGACAGGACGCCGTGCTTTCATGCAGGTTGCTGGGGCCTTGCCCGCTGCAGCGGCCGTTTCCGGGATTCCAGTGATCGCCTGTGCGGCTGGCATGGAGTTGCGCCGCAGCCACTTTCAGCCGCTGCTGGGCCATAGCTTCTCGGTAGCAGGAGAAGTTTCCGAGTTACGTTTGGTTTCGTTGGCAGCGCTGCCGCACACACTGCAGGGCGACCGCTCTTTCAGCGCACTGTTCGAGTTGTCCCGCCCTGGTGCCTTGCCACAGAACACCTGGGAAATCGCTCACCCGGCTCTGGGACGCCACGCTGTTTTCCTGAGTCCCAGCGACGCGCAAGGCGGTCTGCTGGAAGCCGTGTTCAACCGCGGCTGAGCGCCGCGGTCCTGCGCATGCGCAGGTAGATGCCTTCCTGGTCCTGCTCGACAAAGCCCAGGCGCGTATACAGGCGCCGGGCTGGATTGTTGGCTTCCACGAACAGCTGCATGTCGCGCCCTTCTTGATCTGCCCAGCCGGCCAGCCATTGCATGAGGGCCGTGCCCAGTCCCTGGCCTTGAACAGCGGCGTCGAGCGAGATGTCCATCACTCCCAACGGCCCGGGTGCGAGATTGAGGTAGAGCCGGCCTATAGGCAGACCTGCCCTCTCGATCACGAAAAACGCGCTGTGTGCGTAGTGCTTGCGGTAGTGCTGGTCCTGCAAAGCGAACTGCGAATCGCAGAAGGCATGCTTTTCAGCTTCGCTCCAGGGCACGTGCGCCAGTTCGGCAGCGCGTACCTGGCGGTACAGGGCGCGGAGAAAAGCGTAGTCGGCTTCTTCGGCCAGGCGCAGCCGCACATCCTCCAGATTCAGCGGCGGCAGCTCGGGCACGAACGGCTCAGATGGCATGGGAAAAGCAGGCCTCGTAATCGACATGGCCTGCCGACTGCGCAATGGGCGTGATGAAGATGGCGTAGTCACCGAGCTGTGCATGGCGCACGCGGTAAGTGCGCTGCGGCAGCTGCGGCTGGCGCGGACCGCGAAACACCAGGGAGAACTGCAGCATGCCGGGCGTGTCGGCCGATGTCTGCGTTGCGCCGAGCACTTGCATATCGATGCCGATGGTGCGCTCGCCCTCCGCCGTGAAGAAGCTCACGGTCTGCTGGGCCAGGGCCTGGGCGTCGCTCCAGGTCAGGACTCTTGCATACAGCGCGTCGTCCAGCTCGAAGTCGGAAGGGGGCAAAGAGGTGGCGGACATGGGCGGCAGTCGATTCATTGGGGCTGGGCAGGCAGAGCGGCAGCATAGCCCATGCGCAGGCGGCTGCAGCCCTCTGGTGCCCCTCTAATGCGCCCCCAACAACCCAATCCCTCAGCGCCCCCAGCGCAGCACCAGCGGATCGAGCCGCCGCGCAATGTCCAGCAGCTGGCGGCGCACCTCGGGGTGCATGGGCGGCCAGGGCGCGCGCGGCGCGTCGCAGGCGATCACGCCGCCGGCCTTCATCAGCGCCTTGGCGGCCAGGAAGCCGGCCTGGCGGTTTTCGTGGTTGATCAGCGGCAGCCAGCGCTGGTAGAGGGCGAATGCGGTGTCGGGGTCGCCGTTTCTGTGCGCTTCGATGATGGGGCGTATGCCGTCGGCAAAGCCGCCGCCCGTCATGGAGCCCGTGGCGCCGGCCTCCAGGTCGGCCAGAAGGGTGATGCCTTCCTCGCCGTCCCAGGGGCCTTCGATGGCCTCGCCGCCCAGGGCGATGAGTTCGCGCAGCTTGCCGGCGGCGCCTGCGGTTTCCATCTTGAAGTAGCAGACCTGCTCGATCTCGCGGGCCATGCGCGCGAGGAAGGCGGGGGACAGCGGCGTGCCTGCGGCGTGCGCGTCCTGGACCATGATGGGAATGGTGATGGCATCGGACACGGCCTGGAAGAAGCCCTGGATCTGGGGTTCGCCGAAGCGGAAGGTGGCGCCGTGGTAGGGCGGCATGACCATCACCATGGCCGCGCCCATGTCCTGCGCGCGGCGGCTTCGCTCGGCGCACACGCGCGATGAGGTGTGCGTGGTGGTGACGATCACGGGCACACGGCCCGCCACATGTTCCAGCGCCGTGCGCGTGAGGATCTCGCGCTCGTCATCGGCCAGCAGGAACTGCTCGGAGAAGTTGGCCAGGATGCACAGGCCATCCACGCCCGAGTCGATCATGAAGTCCAGGCAGCGCCTCTGGCTGGCCAGGTCCAGCGTGCCGTCCTCGTGGAAGGTGGTGGGTACCACGGGAAAGATGCCGCTGTAGCGCGGCCGAGAAACTCCGGGCATGGCGTGCTCCCTCATTCGACGATGCGGAACTGGTCCAGGTACTCGGTCTTGAGCGTGAGGCCCAGGCCCGGCACATCGTCCCTGAGCTGCAGGAAGCCGTTCTCGGCCACGGGCTCGCCGTCGAAGATGTACCAGAACAGCTCATTGCCCACTTCCACGTCGAAGATGGGAAAGTACTCGGCCATGGGCGAGGCCAGCGTGCTCATGGTCAGGTGGTAGTTGTGCATCTGGCCCGCATGCGGGATGACGGGCACGCTGAACGCCTCGCACAGCGCATTGATCTTGTGCGCGGCCGTGATGCCGCCCACTCGGTTGGTGTCGTACTGCACGACGCTGACGGCCTTTTTGTCGAGCAGCTGCTTGAAGCCGTAGAGGCTGAACTCGTGCTCGCCGCCCGAGATCGGAATGCTGGTGAGGCGGCTGAGTTCGGCGTAGCCGTCGATGTCGTCGGCGATCACGGGCTCCTCCAGCCAGCGCGGCTCGAACTTCTCCAGCTTGGGCAGCATGCGCCTGGCGTACTCCAGGTTCCAGCCCATGTAGCACTCCAGCATCAGGTCGCAGTCGTAGCCTATGACTTCGCGCACGGCCTCGACCGAGCGCAGGTTCTCGCGCACACCTTCCTGCAGATGGGCCGGGCCGTAGCCGAAGCGCATCTTGAAGGCCTTGAAGCCCTGGTCCAGGAATTTTTGCGCCTCTTGCTGCATGGCCTTGAGGTCGGTGCGGTAGAGCTTGCTGTAGTAGCAGGGAATCCTTTCCTTGGTGCGCCCGCCCAGCAGCTTGAACACGGGCTTGTTCACGCTCTTGCCCAGGATGTCCCAGATGGCCAGGTCCACGGCCGAGATGGCGGCCATGGTCACGCCCTTGCGGCCCCAGGCGTGCGTGGCGCGGTACATGCGCTGCCACAGGTATTCGTAGTCCCACGGGTCGTGGCCGATGACCAGGGGCGCCAGGTACTCGTCGATGATGGCCTTGGCGATGCGCGGCGCCAGCGCCACGTTGCCCAGGCCGACGGTGCCGTCATCGGTCTCGATCTCCACCACCGTCCAGGAATGGAAGCGGAAGGTGGACATGGTTTCCTGCGGCGCATAGAGCAGGTCCATGGCGTTGGAGCAGAAGTTGCCCTGGGGCGGCACGGTCTTGCCTTGCCACTCGTAGACGCGGGCGCGGACGGATTTGATTTTCATGATGGTGAGGGCGGGGGAGTGAAGTCAGTCAGGACAGGCGCGCGGCGCCCATGCGGCAGGCGATCAGAAAGGCCTGCCAGGTGGCCTCCACGCTGGCCCGGCCCTGGCCCGCGATGTCATAGGCCGTGCCGTGGGCCGGCGTGGTGATGGGGATCGGCAGGCCGCCCTGCACGGTCACGCCGCGCGAGAAGCCCAGCAGCTTGATGGCGATCTGGCCCTGGTCGTGGTACATGGTCACGATGGCCTGGTACTCGCCCGCCTGGGCCTTCAGGAAGATGGTGTCGGCCGGGAAGGGGCCGTGGAACGGGTCGGGCGTGGGCCAGTCGCGGGCCTGCAGCGCGCGCACGGCCGGCGCGATGATGTCGATTTCCTCGCGCCCGCAGGTGCCGCCGTCGCCGTTGTGCGGGTTGAAGCCCGCAATCGCCACCTTGGGGGCCGCCATGCCGCTGGCCAGCAGCGCGCGGTAGATCAGCTCGGCCGCCTGGGCGATGCGCTCCTGGCTCAGATAGCCGGCCACGTCCCTGAGCGGCACATGGGACGAAATGCGCGAGGTCCACAGATCGCCCAGCGTGTTGAATTCGCAGAAATAGCCGCTCACACCCAGGTACTCGGCAAAGTGGTGCAGCTCGTCCTCATGGCGCAGGCCGCCCAGCTTCATGGCCTGCTTGTTGAGCGGCGCAAAGCAGATGGCGTCGATCTGGCCGGCCTGGGCCGCGTCCATGCACAGGTCCAGCACCTGCAGCACCGAGCGCCCGCCTGCGGCTTCGGCACGACTCTGGTGCACGGCATCGGGGGCCACCGTGTCCAGGGCCAGGAAGGCGGGCAGGGCGGTATCGGTGCGGCCACGTGCATGGGCCATGCTGGCGATGGGTGTGGTGGCCACCTGCAGGCCCGCGATGCGCTGGCCCTGCTGCCACAGCCAGGGGTCGCCGGCCAGCACGATGTTGGCGTTTTGCATGGCCTCGGGCCGCGCCAGCAGGCGTGCGATCAGTTCGGCGCCTATGCCGGCGGGATCGCCCAGGGTCAGGGCGACGACGGGAAGTTCGGATGCGGGCATGTGCGGCTCAGTCGATCTTGATGTGGTTCTTGCGGATGATTTCGCCAAAGCGCTGGTACTCTGCGTTGTGCAAGGCAATGAACTCCGCCTGGCCCATGGGCTGCAGCTCGGCGCCCACGGCCTCCAGGCGCGTGCGCGTCTCGGGCATGGCCAGCACCTTGTTGACTTCGTCGTGCACCCGGGCCTGCACGGCGCGGGGTGTGGCCGCTGGCATGTAGATGCCGTACCAGGCGCCTATCTCCACGCCGGGCAGGCCGGCCTCGGCCAGCGTGGGCACCTGGGGCAGCTGGGCGTTGCGGCGCGGCGACGTCACGCCCAGCGGGCGCAGCTTGCCGGCCTTGATCTGGCCGATCACCGAAGGCATGGTGTCAAAGCTCATCTGCACCTGGCCGCTGACCAGGTCCACCAGGGCGGCGGCGCTGCCCTTGTAGGGCACGTGGGTCAGTTCAATGCCGGCCGCGTCCTTGAACATCTCGGCCGCGATGTGCTGGGTGCTGCCCGTGCCGCTGCTGGCGAAGTTGATCCTGCCGGGCTCCTTGCGGGCCAGGGCGACCAGTTCCTGCACCGAGTTGGCGGGCAGGTTGTTTCCCACCACCAGCACATTGGGCACTGCGCCCACATAGGCCACGGGCACCAGGTCGCGGTTGCTGTCGTAGCCCAGCTTGAGCAGGTGCGGGGCGATCGCATGGGCCGTGACCACGCCCATCACCATGGTGTGCCCGTCCGTGGACTTGGCCGTCATGTCCACGGCCAGGGTGTTGGAGACGCCGGGGCGGTTTTCCACGATCAACGCGG
>NZ_JTKZ01000266.1:0-10216 GCF_000799035.1 Delftia sp. ZNC0008 | reverse complement strand
CACGGCTGCATCGGCAGCGGATACATGGGGCGCCTGCGCATCGTCTGCGGCATGGACGGCCAGGCTGGGCACACCCAGCTCGCGCAGCGCGCGCACGATGCGCAGCGCGATCTCGCCGCGGTTGGCTATCAGTATCTTCTGGAACATGGGTAAAAGGTCCGGTATCAATGGTCAACAGCGTTTGCAACTGGCGCCCTCAAATGCAAGGGGCACCGAGGAAGGGCCGCCCCGCACCGAAGGTGTCGTCCCCCTCCCCCGCGAAGCGGGTAGAGAGGGGGAAGGCGCGAAGCGACTCAGGGGGTGTCTTTCAACATCCTGCGCAGCACCTTGCCCGCGCCGGTGGCAGGCAGCGCCTCGATGAAACGCACCTCGCGCGGCGCCTTGTAGCTGGCCATGTTCTCGCGCGACCACTGCACCAGGTCCTCGGCCGCGATCTGCTGGCCCGGCCGCGTGACGATGAAGGCGCGCACGACCTCGCCCTTTTGCGGGTCGGGCACACCGATCACGGCGGCCTGGGCCACGGCCGGGTGCTTGATGAGGATGGCCTCCACCTCCTCGGGGAAGACGCTGTAGCCCGAGACCTTGATCATTTCCTTGAAGCGGCCGATGAAGGTCAGGTAGCCCTCGGCGTCCATGCGGCCCATGTCGCCCGTGTGCACCCAGCCGTTCTTCAGGGTTCTGGCCGTGGCCTCGGGCTTGTTCCAGTAGCCCTTGAAGTTGCCGGGGCCGCGGATGGTGATCTCGCCCACTTCGCCGGCCGGCAGCGGCTCGCCGGTCTCGGGGTCGATGATGCGCACCTCGTTGCCGGGCAGCGGCTTGCCGTGCGTGCCCCAGCGGATGGCATCGCCGGGCATGGTGGTGTCCATGGTGTGGGTCTCGCTGAGGCCGTAGGCCGCCTCGCTGGAGATGCAGTTCGGGGTGAAGCGCCTCCACTGCCGCGCCAGCTCCTCGGTGTAGGCAATGCCGAAGCTGGTCACCGTGTTGCGGCGCAGCGCGGAAAAGTCCATGGCCTCCACGCCCGGCAGCTGCATCACGGCCACGTTCATAGGCGCGATGCTGTACCACCAGGTCACGCGGTAGCGCTCCAGCGCCTGGGCCACGGCCAGCGGGTCGAAGCGGTGCAGCAGCACGCAGGTGGCGCCGCTGTGCACGGGCATGTTCACGCCCATGGACATGCCGGCAATGTGATAGAGCGGCGCCACGGCCAGCAGCATGTCGCCGGCGTTCACGCCCGTGGCGCTGGAGGCGCCGGCCGTCTTGCTGGCCGCGTTGCCGTAGCTGAGCATGGCGCCCTTGGGCAGGCCCGTCGTGCCCGAGGTATAGGTCATCAGCGAGACATCGTCCATGGCGACATCGACGGGCACGGGCTTGGCGCCGCTGTGCATGACATCCCAGAACGATTCCACGCCCTCGGGCAGCGGCTGCACGGGGGCCTGCAGTTCGGGCGGCAGCGCCAGCGTGGCCGATTCAGGAAGCCAGTCGCCATAGCGCACGGCCAGCACATGCCTGAGCGCCGTGCTGGCGCGCACCTTGTCCACCACGGGCAGCAGCACATCGGCCGCGACGATGACGCGGGCCTGGAGGTCATCGAGCTGGTACTGCAGCTCATGCTCCTTGTTCAGCGGCCCGCAGGGGCAGACGATGGCGCCGATCTTCTGGATGCCGTAGTGCGCCACGATGTACTGCGGGCAGTTGTTCATGAACAGCGCCACGGGCTCGCCCCGGCCCACGCCCAGCGCCTGCAGCCGCGCGGCAAAGGCGTCGCTGGCCGCATCCATCTCGGCCCAGCTGATGTGGCGGCCATACCAGATGTAGGCGTCGCGGCCGGGGTGGTTGCGCGCATTGCGGCGCAGGGCCTCATGCAGGGGAATGAGGGTCTCGGAATCCGCCATGCTTGTCTCCTGGGTGTCTGGCCATCCCGGAACCAGTCCTAAGGGATAGCCTTGATTTGTTTTGGGGTCCAGCGGCTTGCCAATATATACCCGCTGGTAGAACATTGCTACCCACCGGTATAACCATCGCAGCCACCGACGCGACACGAGATTTCCCGCATGCCCAAGCCCCCTGTCACCCCGCGCGGCCGCCAGCGCCTTCCCACGGCCGGCTCCGATGAAAAGCGCGAACGCATCCTCAAGGCGGCCGAGGCCCTGTTCGACCGCAACGGCTACGCCAACACCACGATGGAGCAGATCGTCCAGGCCCTGGGCGTGACCAAGCCCTTCGTCTACTACTACTTCCGCAACAAGCAGGAGATCTTCGAGACCCTGTGCTGGGCACCCACCGAGGCCTGCTTCACGGTGCTGGACTTCGCGGCCGACGATCCGCGCGCCGCGCACGAGAAGGCCGTGGACGGCCTGCAGCGCCTGATCGCGGCCACCATTGCCCACTATCCGGCGGCCTTCTTTCCCTACCGCGAGCCCCAGGCCTTCAGTCCGGCGTACATGAAGGCCTCGCGCACGCTGGCGCGCCAGTTCTACCGCCAGTTCTGCGCGCTGCTCGAAGAAGGCCGCGCCAGCGGCCACCTGGACTTTCGCGAGACACGCATCACCGCCCAGGCCGCCTGCAGCCTGCCGGGCTTTCTCTACAACTGGTACCGGCCCGGCGGCCGCCTGGGCACGGCCGAGATGGTGGCCGAGCTGACCGAGCTGGCCAGCCGCGTGCTGGGCCTGCGCACGGCGCCAGCCACCGCGCCCGAAGCCATTGCCGCATCCCCCGCGAAAAAGACGCCTGCACGGCGCAGCCGGCCCCGGGCCGAGCCGCCCGGCAAGGACTGACGACCATTCCTTCGAGGAGACAAGACATGCCGATCCGCCGCCATTGCATCCGACGATATTCCCAGCCATCCATGGCACTCGCCGCCGCCCTGCTGTGCGCCACGGCCGCCCACGCCCAGGGCGGCGAGACCTTCAAGATCGCCTTCATCGATCCGCTGTCCGGCCCCTTCGTCAGCACGGGCGAGCTGATGCGCGACCACGTGCAGTACGCGGTCGAGGACGTGAACGCCAAGGGAGGTCTGTTCAACGGGGCGAAGCTGCAGCTGCTGCAGTTCGACAGCAAGCTCTCGGCCCAGGAAAGCCAGGCCGCGCTGCAGGCAGCCCTAGACCAGGGCGCGCGCGTGGTGGTGACCGGGGGATCGGGCTCGTCGGTGGTGGCAGCCCTGGTGCAGGCGGCCTCGCGCCACAACCAGCGCAATCCGGGCAAGGAGGTGCTGGTGCTCAACCACTCCTCCATCGACCCCGAGCTGACGGGCAAGGCCTGCAGCTTCTGGCATTTCATGTTCGATGCCAACACCGCCATGCGCATGCAGGCGATTGCCAGCTACATCAAGACCCAGCCGGGCATCCGCAAGGTCTACCTGCTCAACCAGGACTACGCCCACGGCAAGCAGTGGGCGGCCTACGGGCGCCAGATGGTGAGCGCGGCCCGGCCCGATATCCAGTTCACGGGCGAGATGCTGCACCCCATAGGCCGCGTCAAGGACTTCGCGCCCTACGTGGCCAAGATCAAGGAAACGGGTGCGGACTCGGTGATCACGGGCAACTGGGGGCAGGACCTGACCCTGCTGCTCAAGTCGGCGGCCGACTCGGGCTATGACCTGCGCTACTTCAACCACAGCGCCGGCGGCATGCCGGGCACGGTGACATCCTTCGCCCAGACCCGCATCGGCCAGCTGACCTGGGTGGCCGAATGGCACCCGGGCCAGGCCGGCCGCCCGCTGGCCAACGCCCGCGCCCAGGAATACAAGGCCCGCATGGGCAAGGACTTCCTGGCCCCGCGCATGGACCTGGTGCCGCGCATGCTGGCCGCCGCCATGGCCAAGGCACAGTCCACCGAACCCGTGAAGATCGCGCTGGCCCTGGAGGACCTGCAGATGGACACCGTGGTCGGCCCCGTGCGCATGCGCGGCAAGGACCACCAGCTGCTGCTGCCCCAGGTGGTCAACACCATCGCGCCCATGGATGGCAAGCTGGTCAAGACCGGCTGGGAAGGCACGAACTACGGCTTTCGCACCGACGCCGTCTACACGCCCGAGCAGGTGGAGCTGCCCACGGACTGCCAGATGAAGCGGCCCGGCGGGCGCTGAGGCGGCCTGCCCCGCCAGCCAAGCCAGCTACGCCCCGCTCAATGCGGGGCGTAGTTTCGTTGGCCGAAGATGCCGCTGCCCACGCGCACCATGGTCGATCCGGCGGCCACGGCCGCTTCCAGGTCGCCCGTCATCCCCATGGATACCGTGTCGAAGCGCTCCAGCCCCGGCAGGCCGCTGGTGCGGATCTGCGTGAACACGGCCGTGGCGCGGGCATGCACCTCGCGCTGGGCCTCGAAGCCCGGCACATCGTCGGGAATGCTCATCACGCCGCGCAGCACCAGGCGCGGCAGCTGCACGATGGCGGCGGCCAGCTCCAGCGCCTGCTGGGGCGCCACGCCGGCCTTGGTCTCGCCGCCATCCACGTTCAGCTGGATGCAGACCTGCAGCGGCGCCAGGCCCTCGGGGCGCTGGGCCGACAGGCGCTCGGCGATCTTCAGGCGGTCCACGGTCTGGGCCCAGTCGAAATGCTCGGCCACCAGGCGCGTCTTGTTGCTCTGGATGGGGCCTATGCAATGCCATTGCAGGGCCTCGCCGCCCGGCAGGCCCATGGCGCGCACGGCGGCGATCTTGTCCACGCCTTCCTGGATGTAGTTCTCGCCAAAGCTGCGCTCGCCGGCCAGCACGGCCTGGCGCACGGCGTCGGGGCCGAAGGTCTTGGAGACGGACAGCAACTGCACCGAGCCGGCCGCCCGGCCCGCCTGCGCGCAGGCCGAGGCAATCCGTTCGTGAATCTGTTGAAGCTTGTTTTCAATCGTCGTCATAATTGCCGCCAGCGTACCAAACGAGGGAGCGAACTCCGTGGACATCACCCAATTGCTGGCTTTCAGCGTCAAGAACAAGGCCTCCGACCTGCACCTGTCCGCGGGGCTTCCGCCGATGATCCGCGTGCACGGCGATGTGCGCCGCATCAATGTCGATCCGCTGGACCACAAGACCGTCCACGCCATGGTCTACGACATCATGAGCGACTCCCAGCGCAAGGCCTACGAGGAGTTCCTGGAGGTGGACTTCTCGTTCGAGATCGAGGGCCTGGCGCGCTTTCGTGTCAACGCCTTCAACCAGTACCGGGGCGCGGCCGCCGTCTTCCGTACCATTCCCAGCAAGATCCTGACGCTGGAGCAGCTCAACGCGCCGCGCATCTTCGCCGACCTGGCCCTGAAGCCGCGCGGCCTGGTGCTGGTGACCGGCCCCACGGGCTCGGGCAAGTCCACCACGCTGGCCGGCATGGTCAACCACCTCAACGAGACCGAGTACGGCCACATCCTGACGGTGGAGGACCCCATCGAATTCGTGCACGACTCCAAGAAGTGCCTGATCAACCAGCGCGAGGTCGGGCCGATGACGCAGTCGTTCTCGGCCGCCCTGCGCTCGGCGCTGCGCGAGGACCCGGACGCCATCCTGGTGGGCGAAATGCGTGACCTCGAAACCATCCGCCTGGCCATGACCGCGGCCGAGACGGGCCACCTGGTCTTCGGCACCCTGCACACCTCCAGCGCCGCCAAGACCATCGACCGCATCATCGACGTCTTCCCGGCCGAGGAAAAGGAGATGGTGCGCGCCATGCTTTCCGAATCGCTGCAGGCCGTGATCTCGCAGACGCTGTGCAAGACCAAGGACGGCCAGGGCCGCATCGCGGCCCACGAGATCATGCTGGGCACCAGCGCCATCCGCAACCTGATCCGCGAGGCCAAGGTGGCCCAGATGTACTCCACCATCCAGACGAGTCAGAATGTGGGCATGCAGACGCTGGACCAGAACCTGACCGATCTGGTGCGGCGCAACCTGATCAGCCCGGCCGAAGCGCGCGCCAAGGCCAAGATACCGGACAACTTCCCGGGCTGACCGCCTCCGGCCCAGCCTCTCGCCACGCGCCATGAAAAGCATTTTCCGCAAGCTGCGAAGCGGCCAGGACCCTTCGGCCCCGGCCTCCGAGTCGGCCTTCTTCACGACCACGCTGGCGGCGCATGGCTTCATGGACCCGCACACGCCTCCCGTTCCCTGGGAGGCGCGCGCCATCGAGGTGGGCGCCACGCGGCTGCCGCGCGGCAGCGTCACCCAGCTGGAGCAGCTGTGGTCGCGCGACCGCTACCTGGGCCAGCTTGACGCCGCCAGCCTGCACCGGCTGAGCGAATACTTCATCTACGCGGCCGTGGCGCCGCAGCGCGACGTGATCCGCCAGGAGGAGAACGGCAGCTTCATGGCGGTGGTGCTGTCCGGCCAGATCGCCGTGGAGCGCCAGCAGCCCTGGGGCGAGCGCATGCGCCTGGCGCAGACACGGCCCGGCGACATCCTCGGCGAGATGTCGCTGCTCGACGGCGGGCCGCGCTTTTCCAGCTGCACCACGCTGACCGACTGCGAGATCGGCGTGCTCAGCGCAGAGGCGCTGGACGAAATGATGGTCAAGGATGCCGCGCTGGCCGCCAAGCTGATGGCGCTGCTGGCGCGCAAGCTCTCGTTCCGGCTGCGTGCCATCAGCGTGCGCCTGGGCGAGGAGCAGCACACTTAGATGGCGAATGAGTCGGCGAATGAGTCGAATATGAGGACGCCTGGCCCATCCGGGCCGGACCGGACCACCTGCACATAACAAAACAACCTGCGCGCCACGACGGTGCGCAATGCCCGGGGGAATACGGCAATGGAAAGAGATCAGGCCACCAAGTTCATCAACGACCTGCTCAAGCTCATGGTCAGCCGCAACGGCAGCGACTTGTTCATCACGGCGGAATTCCCGCCGGCGATCAAGATCGACGGGCGCATCACCAAGGTGTCGCCGCAGCCGCTGTCGCCGGTGCACACGCTGACGCTGGCGCGCTCCGTCATGAGCGACAAGCAGATCGCCGATTTCGAGCGCACCAAGGAGTGCAACTTCGCCATCTCGCCGCCGGGCATCGGGCGCTTTCGCGTCAACGCCTTCATCCAGCAGGGCCGCGTGGGCATGGTGATGCGGACGATTCCGCTGGCCCTGCCCACCATCGACAGCCTGGGCGTGCCCCAGGTGCTCAAGGAAGTGACCATGACCAAGCGCGGCCTGTGCATCCTGGTCGGCGCCACGGGCTCGGGCAAGTCCACCACGCTGGCCGCCATGGTGGACTGGCGCAACGAGAATTCCTACGGCCACATCGTGACCATCGAGGACCCCATCGAATTCGTGCACCCGCACAAGAACTGCGTGGTCACGCAGCGCGAGGTGGGCCTGGACACGGACAGCTGGGAAGCAGCGCTCAAGAACTCCCTGCGCCAGGCACCGGACGTGATCCTCATGGGCGAAATCCGGGACCGCGAGACCATGGAGCACGCCATCGCCTTCTCGGAAACCGGCCACCTGTGCCTGGCCACGCTGCACGCCAACAGCGCCAACCAGGCGCTGGACCGCATCGTCAACTTCTTCCCCGAAGAGCGCCGCCCGCAACTGCTGATGGACCTGTCGCTGAACCTGCGCGCCATGGTCTCCCAGCGCCTGCTGCCCAAGCAGGACAGCAAGGGGCGCGTGGCCGCCATCGAGGTGATGCTCAACTCGCCGCTGATCTCCGACCTGATCTTCAAGGGCGAAGTCACCGAGATCAAGGAGATCATGAAGAAAAGCCGCAACCTGGGCATGCAGACCTTCGACCAGGCGCTGTTCGACCTGTTCGAGTCCAACCTCATCACCTACGAGGATGCCCTGCGCAATGCGGACTCGGTCAACGACCTGCGGCTGCAGATCAAGCTGGGCAGCCAGCGCGCCAAGTCGCTGGACCTGGCGGCGGGCACCGAGCATTTCGCCATCGTCTGAACGCGCCTTCAGCGCGCCGAGCCGGGACACCGGCTCCTTCCAGGGCCGCACACCGCGCGCCCCTGCGCCACCCGCTCCCACCACCTCTCAGGAATCCCCCATGTCCGACTCCTCCATCGCCGCCCGCAGCTATGCGGCCATCGCTCCCCTCTCCGTAGCCTTCCTGGGGCTGGGCGTCATGGGCTATCCCATGGCCGGCCACCTGGCCACGGCAGGCCACCGCGTCACGGTCTACAACCGCACGCAGGCCAAGGCCCGCGCCTGGTGCGAGGAGTTCAACGGCGGCCATGCGGCCACGCCGCGCGAGGCCGTGGCCGACGCCGACATCGTGTTCAGCTGCGTGGGCAATGACGATGACCTGCGCTCGGTCGTGCTGGGGCCGGACGGCGCCTTCGCGGGCATGCGCCGCGGCGCCATATTTGCCGACCACACGACGGCATCGGCCGAAGTGGCGCGCGAGCTGCATGCGGCCGGGCTGGAGCTGGGCCTGCAGTTCATCGACGCGCCCGTCTCGGGCGGCCAGGCGGGCGCCCAGAACGGCCAGCTCACCGTGATGTGCGGCGGTGACGAGGCCGCCTTCGCCACCATGCAGCCCGTGGCCATGGCCTTCTCGCGCGCCTGCACGCTGATGGGCGACAGCGGCGCCGGCCAGCTCACCAAGATGGTCAACCAGATCTGCATCGCCGGCCTGGTCCAGGGCCTGTCCGAGGCCATCGCCTTCGGCCAGCACGCGGGCCTGGACATTCCCGCCGTGCTCGACGTCATCGGCAAGGGCGCAGCCCAGAGCTGGCAGATGGACAATCGCGGCCGCACCATGGCCGAAGGCAAGTTCGACTTCGGCTTTGCCGTGGACTGGATGCGCAAGGACCTGGGCCTGGTGCTGGCCGAGGCCCAGCGCAACGGCGCCCGCCTGCCCGTCACGGCCCTGGTGGACCAGTTCTATGCCGATGTGCAGCAGATGGGGGGCAGGCGCTGGGATACCTCCAGCCTCATCAAGAGGCTCACCCCCTGAGCGGCTTACGCCGCTTCCCCCTCGTTGCACGGCGCCTCTCTACTTGCTTCGCAAGGGAGGGGGACGACACCATCGCTGCGGGGCGGCGCGGCCGGCGTAGGCCCTTGCTTGGTGTCCCTGGCTTTAGGCCCTGCCAGATTCAAGTGCTATGCCCTGAGGAACGAGATCTTCCTATGTCCAAAACAAAAAGCCGGAACATGTTCCGGCTTTTGCTTTCAGGCGGCGGTGATCACTTCACCGGGGTGGCGGTGGCGCCTGCGGGGGTGGACAGGCTGCTTTCCGAGAGGCTGGTGGGGGCGCTGGCTGCGGCGGCCTTGCCGGAGTCGTCGGTGACCACGGGGGCGGACTGCGGCTGCATGCGGGCCAGTTCGTCCTCGGAGATGACTTCCACCACGCGCACGACCTTGGTCACGTCGTTGATGCCGCGGGCGATCTCGGCGCCGCGCTTGGCTTCGCGCGGGGTGACGATGCCCATCAGGAAGACGACCTTGTTCTCGGTCACGACCTTGAAGGCCGAGGCCTGGATGTCCTTGGCGTCCAGCAGGCTGGCCTTGACCTGGGTGGTGATCAGGGTGTCCTTGGAGCGCTGGCTCAGCGTGGAAGTGAAGGGCGCCACCACCACTTCGTTGAAGACATTGCGCACCGTGGGCTGCTCGCGCACGAGCTTCTCGATGGTCTGGCGGTCGGCCTCGTTGCCGGCCTCGCCGGTCAGCAGCACCTGGCGGTTGTAGCTGGTGACGTTGACATGGGCCTTGTCGCCCAGCACTTCGGAGATGCGGTTGTTGGCGCGCAGCTCGATGCCCTGGTCTTCCACCTGGGTGCCGGTGGTGCGGCGGTCCGCCACCGACATGCCGGCCATCACGGCGCTGCCGCCCACCAGGGCGACGCAGCCCGACAGGGCGGCGCCCAGGGACGCAACGGCGAGCACACCGCAGGCGGCGCGGGACCAACGGAACTTCATAGAGGCATCTCCTGTTCACCAAGTAACTGGGCATCCACGCCGTCGCACAGGCAGTGCAGCACCAGCGTATGGGTTTCGCGCACGCGCGCCGCACGGTCGTGCGGCACGCAGATCAGAACATCGGTCTCGCGCACGCGGCCGGCCAGGGAGCCGCCCGTGCGGCCGGTCAGCACCACGGCCATCATGTCGCGCTCATGGGCGGCATCCAGGGCCTCCAGCACGGCCACGTCGTTGCCCGTGGCGGACAGCACCAGCAGCAGGTCGCCGGGCTGGCCCAGGGCGCGTATCTGGCGCGCCAGGTACTGGGTGGCGTTGCCGCCCGAGCCCGTGGCGCCCACGGTGCCCAGCAGGCCGCCGTCGGACACCAGGGCCACGGCGACGCGG
>NZ_JTKZ01000156.1:0-33640 GCF_000799035.1 Delftia sp. ZNC0008 | reverse complement strand
CCGCGTCCAGGTCGTGGCCTCCGGCGCGATGCGCTGCATGGCGTTCAGTGCGCGCTGCGCGGTGTCGGCGTCCTGCACCGAGCCGTGCAGCTCCGGCCGCATCCAGTCGTTGATCTCGTCGCGGAAATAGCTCAGGGTGCCCGTGAAGAACACCGCGTAGAGCAGCCAGCCCAGCAGCAGGCCGCTCCAGGTGTGCAGCCAGGACATGGACTGGCGCAGTCCCTCGGGTTTGCCGTCTGCCCTCATGCGGCGGCTCCGTTCGACAGCATCCAGGCCAGCAGTCCCAGGCCCGCGCCCGGCAGGCCGATCACGGCCCAGGCACGCCAGGCGCTGGCGCAGCCAAAGGCCCACATGGCCGCCACGGCGTAGATGATGAAGGCCAGCAGCGTCGAGCCCAGCGCCGCATCGGCCCGTTCCACGCCCAGCCAGACCATGGCGCGCGCGCCCGTGGCGGCGCAGGCGGCCGACAGCAGATAGCCGCCGCCGATCGCCGCCAAGGCGCGCGAGGCCACGGCCACGCGGTAGCGCAGCAAGGATGGAGAGGACCCTCCCGGGGTCGAGGCTTGCATGGGGATGACCTTTCTTGCGGATCGTTGCCCGTCATGGACACCGCGGACGCTGCAGACACCGCGCGCAGGCCCGGACGGACAAAGGCGCCACAACAGTTCAAGGTCTGTGCGGCGCCGGGCGTTGGCCGCGCGCCTGAAGCACGCCGCCTTTCAAAGAGCAGGAATGATAATGATTTTTATTACCCGAGTCATTTAAAGAAATGCAAAGCCGGCCTCCTGCCACCGGCCCCGACCATCTCCCTGGCGCCTTTTCCCCTATCGCGCCCGCCCCGCCAGCCAGCGCCCGCCGAACTGGTTGATCACCATGCCCGCCAGCACGGCCAGCGTGCCCATCCACTGCATCAAGGTAGGCCGTTCGCCCAGCAGCAGCATGGCCGAGACCAGGCCCACCACGGGCACCATCAGAGACAGCGGCGCCACCGTGCCGGCCGCATAGCGCTGCAGCAGGCGCGTCCACAGGCCGTAGCCCAGCAGCGTGGCCAGCAGCGCCAGGTACAGGATGGAGGCCACGGCGGTCAGGTCGATCCCCGCCAGTTGCTGCACGACCGTATCCGCGCCATCGGTCCAGACGGCCAGGGCCATCAGCGGCGCAATGGGGAAGATGCTGCTCCAGACGATGAAGGGGAAAGGCTCGTAGGGGCCGCTGCGCGCCGCATAGCGCGTGATCATGTTGGACACGGCCCACATGCAGGCTGCGCCCACGGTCAGCAAAAAGCCGGCCAGCGTCATGGCGTTGTCGCCTTCGCCATGGGCGCTGCCAATGGCCACCAGCCCGCCCAGCGACACCACCAGGCCCAGCCAATGCCACAGGCGCGCGGGCTCGCCCAGCAGGGAGGCGGCCAGCAGCAGCGTGACGAAGGCCTGCGTCTGCAGCACCACCGAGGCCATGCCCGCCGGCATGCCCAGCTTCAGGCCCAGGAACAGCATGCCGAACTGGCCCACGCCCTGCACCAACCCATAGGCGGCCAGATAGCGCCAGCCCACCGACTTGGGCGGGCGCACGAACAGCAAAAAGGGCAGCGACGCCACCACGAAGCGCAGCGCGCTCAGCAGCATGGGCGACAGCGTCAGCAGACCGAACTTCATGGCCACGAAGTTGGTGCCCCAGATCAGGATGACCAGCAGCGCACGCGCCCAGTCGCCACGGCTCAGGTGCTGCGCGGTCATGCCCTGCCCTCGGTGCGGCGGGGCCTGCAATGGTCAGGGACAGCGGCCGGCAGCACCGGCAAGGAACAGGAAGAAGGCATGGCGGGCAATGGGCAAAAAGAAAAGGGGCGGATCACATCCGCCCCCGGCGTTTGTACCACCGCAGCCCGTGCGCTGCCGGGCGGCCGTGGCTCGGCCCTGGGTTTCAGTCCGCCGCGTAGTCGATGGGATCGTGGGCATGCTGGCGCCCCAGCGCGCCGGCCATGGCCAGCATGAAGGCCAGGCCGCGCCGCACATCGGGCTCGCGTGCCATGCGCATCAGGCCGATCAGGGTGGGCGTTTCCTCCATGGCCTGCACCTGGGCCGCCGCCATGCGCGCGGCATTGCCCGCGGCCCAGGCCCCGCCCACGCCATCCTCGAAGGCCTTGGCGACCTTCTCGACCATGTAGTCGTCTGCCATGTCCACCAGGTCCGCCGTGGCCGACAGCAGATCGACCACGCGGTTCAGGCGCCGGCCCGCCAGCAGCGGCTCCAGCTTGCCCATCAGTTCGGCCAGCCCCTGCAGCGCGGCGTCGTCCTGCAGCAGGCCGCCGGCGGCGGGCTGCGCCACGGGAATGTCGGAAGCGATGTTCATCTCGGTGCTCCTTGTCTTCGTGCTTGGAATGACAATGCAAAGGCCCTGGCCTCAGACCAGGGCGCGGGCCACGGCCCAGTACATGCCGCGGTTGAAGCCCTTGCGCATCATCGAGCCGACCTTGGTCGGCGGCGTAGGCTTGACGTCGACCTGGTAGTCGTACCAAAGCGGCATGCCGCCGTCCAGGCCCATCTGGGCGATGGCCACCACGCGCCCGTCGTAGGCATCGCTGGTGCGGCCGAAGCGGATCTGCGAGGCGATGTTGTTCACCACCACGGGCGACTGGTTGTGGCAGGCGCCGCCGGCCTTGCTCACCGGCAGGTCCACCGTATCGCCCAGCACATAGACATGGCTCTGGCCCAGCACCTGCATGGTCTCGTGGTCGGTGGGCAGCCAGCCCTCGCCGTCCTGCGCCTGCGACAGGCCGCAGTCGCGCACGGCCTGCACGGCGCGTATGGGCGGCGTGGCCATGAGGATGTCGAAGTCCTCGGCCTGGCCCTCTTCCGAGTGGGCCACCTTGGCCTCGGGGTCCACGCGCGCCAGCGTGAAGCCGCGCTGGTGGCGAATGCCGCGCTGCTCGAACACCGTGGGCAGGATCTCGCAGGTGTCCTTCTGCAGGAACAGGCAGTTGCGCAGCAGCTGCGAGACCGTGGGATAGGTGTAGACGATCTCCACCTTGTCGCGCACGCCGCGCCGGCGCAGCAGGTCGTCCAGCATCAGCGTGGTCTCTATGGGCGCGATGCCGCACTGGTGCGGCACATTGGGCGTCTTGGGAAAGGTGACGGTGACGAAGATGCGGCCCTTTTCTATGCGCGACAGCTTGTCGGCCAGCTGCCGCGCGGGCGCGTGCTGGTAGAAGTGGTCGCCGGCCTCGGCCAGGCCTTCGATGCGCTCGGGCGAGGGCACGCAGCCCGTGGAGATCACCAGATGGTCGTAGCCGAAGCGCTTGCCGCTCCTGCAGTGCACGGATTGCAGCGCAAAGTCGAAGCGTTCCACCTCTTCCACCTGGAAGTCGATCTCGGGCCGCAGCAGGCCGCGCTGCCTGCGCCGCAACTCGTCGCGGAAGAAGGCATTGAAGGCCACGTACATGAAGGCCGGCTTGTAGTAGTGCCAGGGCGAGTTCGACAGCATGGTGATGCGCACCTTGCCCGTGACCACCTCCGGATACAGCTTGCTGACCAGGTGGTTGGCGGTCATGGTGCCGCCAATGCCCCCTCCGATGATCAAGATGTGATGCGCCATCCCTGCTACTCCTTGTGCTTTCGCCTCAGTGGAACAACCGCTGGCGCCGCACGGCGCCAGCGCCGGAAAATGCGCCGCTCAGTCAGGCTTGAGCGATCGCCACACCCCGTCCCAGAGCGCGTCGAACAGGGGCTCTATGGGCGTGTCGATGATGCCGTCCAGCCGCAGGCAGATCATGCGGATCGCGCTGCCGTACATCAGGCTGGCCGCCACCATGGGCTCCATCTGGCGGATCTCGCCATCGGTCATGCCGGCGAACACGAAGCCGCGCATGCGCACGAAGGCCGAGGCCGAGCAGATGGCCTGCTCGTCGGGCAGAAACTCGCGGTGGCGCGCATTGACCACGAAGCCCATGGCCTCGGGCTCGGCCTCGGCCAGCCCGAACAGCATGCGCAGCACCTCGCGGCAGCGCTGGGCGCTGCCCGCGTGCCGCTCCTCGATATCGTCGAGCAGCACATTCATGCGCGCCAGCAAATGCCGGTACAGCTCGCGCGCAATGCCTTCCTTGTCGGCAAAGTGGTTGTAGAAGAAACCGATGGACACGCCGGCCTCGGCGCACAGGTCCTGTATCGAGGTATTGAAGAAGCCCCGCTCCACGAACAGCCTGAGCGCCACGCGCAGCGTCTGCACATGGCGCGATCCCGCATGCGGAAAGAAGGTCCAGGCCTCGTCTTGCATGGGAAATGATCGTAGAACGAATCTTCATTCTATTTTTCACAAGCACTTGCAAACTACACCAGGGTTTTCCTGGGCCTTGGCCTCAATCCATCAGCCGGAGTGCCTCGGCAAGCGATGCCACGTTGGCAATGCCCAGCTTTTCGTAGATGGAGCGGATCTGATTGCGCACCGTGGCAGGAGCACGCTGGAGCTGGACTGCAATCTGCTTGTGCGTCAGGCCCCGGACCACAAGCCGGGCAACCGTGGCTTCGCGGGGGGACAGCCCGTCGGCTGCGCACCGGGGGCGCGCTCGCAACCACAGCAGGCCGTGCTGCGTGAACAGCGTGATGACCAGGGTGTGGGCCACCAGACGATGGGCGCCGCCCTGTGCCGCAGTCTGCACGGCCGCAGGCAGGCGAGGACCTTGCCAGCCCGGCCATTCGGCGCGCAAGGCGTGCTCGAAGACGACGTCCATGTGGTGGATGATGCCGCGCGGGTCTGCCAGTGCCGAGCCCAACCGATCACGGGCCAGGCCCTGCCGAAGCTGCCCCAGATGCGTGAGGCGGTTGAGTTCCAGCGCCTGCTGCACATGGGGCAGCAGCGCGGCCAGCAGTTGGCGCTCGCCCTCGGTGCAATGCGCATCCGTGCGGGCGCGAAACAGCGTGAGCCAGCGCGTGTAAAGAGTGCTCGGGTTCAGCATCCCGCCGATGAAGAAGTGCGACTGCTCGAAGCGCCTGCCGTAGTCGCGCAGCGCCCCCTGATGCCGGCCACTGAACCAGGTCCTCGCTTCGAAGGCCAGCGTCTCGCTGGGATGCATGGTGACGGCCTGCGCCGCCGTGTCCAGGTGCTTGACCTCTTCATAGGCCTGCAGCATTTCGGGCGGCTGCCGGTGAAGGTGGATGGTGTGGATATCGATGCCGGCCGCCGTCATGGTGGCCGAGCCCCACATGGCCGAGTCGAAGGGCAGCACGGGTTTGAGCAGGTCCAGCGCCTGGTCCTGGAAATGTTCGACAGGCTGCTCGTGCGATAGCCGGTAGAGGTTCAGCAGCAGGTGGTTGTATGCAGCGTCCATGGTGGCTTGCCTGCCTCTCTTCGATACGTTGAGATCGACTGCACGGGCGGGTGTTGCGCGAGCCGTACCCTCTTGCCCCACCCCGGCAGCGCTTCAGGATAGTGCAATTGCATCATTTTGTTTGTTGCGTGTCACACATAGAGTTGGCTTGCCACCCACATTCCTGTACCGACACCATGCAAATCCACCCCAGTGCATCCACTTCCTTGCCCGCCGTGCGCCCTTTGCTGCTGTGCGGCCTTGTTGCAAGCCTCTATGCCTGTGGAGGAGGCAGCGGCGGCACCGACAGCGGCGGGGGCACCGGCGGCGGCACCGTGACACAGCCGGCCATCACGCTGTCAGGCACCGTCGCCATCGACCAGGCCGTGCGCAACGCTGCAGTCTGCGTGGATCTGAACGCCAATGCAGCCTGCGACACGGGCGAGCCCAGCGCAGCGGCCACCGGCAGTGACGGCAAGTTCAGCCTGACCTATGAACCCGGCGATGCGGCAGCCACCGCTGCCTTCAACCAGGCTCCCGTGCTGGCTCGCATCACACCCGAATCCGTGGACGCTGCGGACCCCACCAGCACCGCCACAGCCAAGGCGTTCGTGCTGTCTGCACCGGCTGGCAAATCCGCGCAGATCAATCCACTGACCAGCCTGGTGCAAAAGGCCATCGCGGCCGGCACGGCCAGGGAAGTGGCCGAGGCTGCAGTGGCCCGCCAGCTCGGCATCGACGCCGCCAGGATCTACGACTACCAGAGCGACGCGGCCTCCAGTGCCGCCGTGCTTGCGGATACCGCGCGCACAGCCGCCAAGGTCACCGCCTACGCGCTTGAGTTGGGCGTGCCTATTCAGGTGACGGCACCTGGCGCAGCGGCCGTGGCATCGAACCAACTGGCGTTCCTGAACTATGGCAACGCGCAGAACTACTCCGTGCGTGAACGCAGGTCCGACGGCGTCGTCCAGGCAGACGGCTTTGCCCACCAGTTCGAGACACGCAGCGGAAAAACCAACGGTGCACCCACTACGCAGGAAGCGCTGTTCCCGTCCGTCACGCTCACCAGCACCGGATGGACGCGCTGCGACAGCTCCGTTGCGCGCCTGACGACACAGGGGGTTCCCTCGCGCACACTGCTGTGCAACCAGTCCACCGCCTACCTGGGCTTTACCACCGCTTCGCAGGACGTCAGCGGCAAGCCCATGGCCGAAGTCATCACGCAATTGCGTACCGGAGACACAACGCTGCAGGCCGAGGGCATCCGCCATGACCGCTCCATCGAAATGGACCCTGCCACGCTGGGCTCGGCCGTCTTCCCGCAGGGCGCACAGATGCGCACTGCACTGTCGGTGCAGTTGAACCGGTCGCCGGCCTTCATCAACAACACGGCCACGGACCGCTTCGGCTTCGCCACGCTGGAAGCCATGATTGCCGGCCGCCCGGCCAGCGCGGTGAACCTGTCGACTCCAGCCACCGTGCGCGCCTCGACAGTCGGGGCGGCGGGGCCGGTCGATGCCAACCATGTGTTGCGCGTGGCCTTCATCGATGCGGCCAACGCCCAGTTCTACAGCTGTGAGTCCACCCCTCCGGCCTACAGCGATCTGGGCGCCTGCACCGTGCATTCGCAAAGCGCCTACACCCTCTCCACCTCCCAGGGCGTGCGCCTGCTGAGCTTTGCCGACTTCCCTGGCAAGACCTTCATGCAAGGCGTGACGCGGGGCTATACGGAATTCGACGGCAGCGTATTCGGCTATCGCCTGCCTGCCGCCATTGCCAGCGAAGACCAGGCGCTCAGCTATTCCACCCGGCTGAACGGCGTGGCCTGGGCTGCCATGAAAACGGTTCTGGGCATTGAGTGAGCCTTGCAGCCGGGAGCGGGCATTTCAAGCAAGGGATGGGGCGAGGCATCCCACGCGGCGCCCCGCAGCCGCGTGGGCCGGCATGCCGGGCATGCATGCCTCAGCTCCATCCTGCCGGACCGTAGAATCCGCGCGCAGCCATTGGAGACAGAGACAACAATGACGGGCTGCACACGAATCCGACCCCAAAGGCCTTTTGCAAATGCAACTCCCCATCCACGTCATCGACGCATTCACATCGGAACGATTCAAGGGCAATCAGGCCGCCGTCATTCCCCTGGATGCATGGCTTGCCGATTCCACGCTGCAGGCCATTGCCGCCGAGAACAATCTTTCGGAGACCTCTTTCCTGGTCTGGAGTGGCGAGCGCGCCGCCTTCGAGATCCGCTGGTTCTCCCCCCTGACCGAGATCGCGTTCTGCGGCCACGCCACGCTGGCGAGCGCCTTCGTGCTCTTCGAGGCCGACCCGGCGCTGCGCAGCATCACGTTCTGGGCCGCTGCCGTGGGCAAGGTCACCGCCACGCAGGAGGATGGCGGACGCATCGTCATGACCTTCCCGCGCCGCGATGCCAAGCCGCTGGATGAGGTGCCCGCAGCCCTGCGCGAAGGCCTGACGCCCACACCCACGGCCTATCTCGTGAACCAGCAGGCCTACGTGGCCGTCTACGCAACCGAAGACCAGGTGCGAGCCGTCAAGCCGGACCTGGAGCGCCTCAAATCGCTGGGCCCGCTGGACGTGGTGGTGACGGCGCCTGCGGATGCGGGCGCCTCGTATGACTTCGTCAGCCGCTATTTCTGGCCCGCTAATGGCGGCGAGGAAGACCCGGTCACGGGCTCCATCCATGCGGCGCTTGCGCCTTACTGGGCGGGCAGGCTGGGCAAGAACCGTCTGATCGGCCACCAGGCCTCTCGCCGCACGGGCACGCTGTTTTGCGAGGTGACCGATGCCAGCGTCGAGGTGGCGGGCCATTGCGCGCGTTATCTGACCGGGACCATTACCGTCTGACGCCCGACTTTGCGCTGGCACGCAGGTACCATCCGCGCATGAGTACCCACTACGAATCCCTGTCGCAAGCCGACGCCTACCGCGACGCCTTCGGCGTGGAGGCGCCTGCCGCCAGCGAGCGCAACATGACACCGCGCAAGTCCGGCTTTTTCATCCGCAGCGTCGCCGTGGCCGCGGATGCCGCCACCGAACAGCAAGAACCCTCCGCTTCCGACACACCGCCCGCGCCTGCGGCACCGCCCGCACGCGAGCTGGTTGCCGCCCAATGGGGCCTGGTGCCGCACTGGGTGAAGTCGGCCTCCGATGGACGGCTGCGCGCGCTCAAGCTGGTGAATGCGCGTTCGGAGACCGTCTCCACGGCCCAGGCCTTCCGCGATGCCTGGCTCAATGGCCAGCGCTGCATCGTGCCCATGGCCGCCTTTTTCGAGGATGACTACCGCAACGGCAAGGCCCTGCCCACGCGCATCTCGCGCATCGACGGCAAGCCCATGGGCGTGGCCGGCGTGTGGGCGCAGTGGACGGGCCCGGATGGCGAAGTGCTGCTGAGCTACGCCCTGCTCACGGTCAACGCCAACAGCCATGCGCTGCTGCACCGCTACCAGCAGCCCGGCGCGGAAAAGCGCATGCCGGCGATTCTCAACGAAGGCGCCTACGACGCCTGGCTCAACGCGCGCGTGGAAAAGGCGCGCGAGTTCATGCGCCAGTACCCCTCCAACTGGCTCACCGCCAACCCCGTGGAGCGCAAGGCCGACAAGCGGCCTCCAGGCCTGATGGGCTGACGGGCTGATGGGCTGATGGGCTGACGCATGGACCTTGTCCCGCGCGCTACGGCGCCTTGGGCAACGCGTTGATGGAGCGCAGGATGTCGCGCGTGATGGCCTGGCGCTTGGGCAGGTCGGCCAGCCGGTGGGGCGTGTCCATGTTCATGGCGAAGAACACGGGGCCGGCAGGCCATTCCACCCAGCCCACCCACCAGCCGATACGGCCCGTCCAGCCGGTTTTGGCGCGCAGTATCCAGTCGGCGCCGGCCTCGTTGATCATCACGTCCTTCACCAGCCGCTGGTGCTCCACCGGCAATGGCAGCCGATTGCGGTACAGCCGCTGCAGGAAGGCCACCTGCTCCAGCGCCGAGATGGCCAGGTCGCCTTCCACCCAGAACGGCTGCTCGCCCGTGGCCAGCGCATTGCCGTAGTCGATCTTGCGCATGTAGGCAGCCTCGCGCGCGCTGCCCAGTTCCCCGGCAAAGCGTTCGTACACCCAGACGGTGGAGTTGCGCATGGCCGAGCGCAGGTCCTGATCGGCATTCCAGGCCGGCAACTGGCGCTTCACGCCATCCCAGGCAATGCGCTGGAATTCATCCCGCACCAGCCCGGCGTCCAGCGCGAACAGGCTGTGCGGGATCTTGAAGGTGGAAGCGGGCGAGTAGCGCCGCGCCACGCGGTCACGGTTGTGGACGTAGACGGCTTCGGCCTGGCCTCTGGCATCGACCACGACGATGCTGCCATCGACCTTGGCATCGGCAAAAAAGCGGGCCCATTCGGGCCTGTCCTGCAGTTCGGCAGCCGCCAGCGCCGCCTGTGACAGACAGGCGAGCAGCGCGGCGCACATCAGATTTCTTCGATTCATGCCGGCAGTTTAAGAGCTGCACCACCGCACGCCGATGGTGCACCGCCCGCCCGGCTGCCCTGTTTTGACTCGCGGTTTTCCCGTTTTGGTGTTCCGGCTTCATCGCACGGCCCCCAAGGGCCCCGTCTGCGCTGGCACGACTTGTGCAAGGCCGCTGCAGGCCGGCCAATGCAGCCATGGCGGCAACGGCAGACGGCCCCATGACCACAACAAACAAGGGAGTCATTGCATGCACAGGTGCGCACGGGCATTGAGAACATTGGTGGCGGGAGGATGGGTCGCGGTCCTGGGTGTGGCGCAGACGGCGCAGGCGGCCGAGCAGGCGATCACGCGGCCGTCGCTGGTGGCAGTGGAATCCCTCAGCGCCGTGGACACGGTCTGGCTGATGACGGCCACGGTGCTGGTGCTGCTGATGACGCTGCCCGGCATTGCGCTGTTCTATGCGGGCATGGTGCGCCGCAAGAACGTGCTCAACACCATGGCCAGCGTGGTGGCGATTGCCTGCCTGGTCAGCATTCTGTGGTTCGCACTGGGCTATTCGCTGGCCTTCACGTCCGGCAATGCGTGGATAGGCGGTGATTCGCGCGCCTGGTTCGCGGGGCTGGATTTCAACGCCGCCAAGGGCCTGGTGGCCGTGAGCCACCTGGCGCCGCATGTGCCCGAAGCAGCCTATGCGATGTTCCAGCTGGCCTTTGCCGTGATCACCGCCGCCTTGCTGGTGGGCGCCTGGGTGGAGCGCATGCGCTTCGGTGCCATGCTGATCTTCGTGGGCTTGTGGAGCCTGCTGGTCTATGCACCGGTGGCGCACTGGGTGTGGGAGCCGGGCGGCTGGCTGGCGCGCATGGGCGCGCTGGACTTTGCCGGGGGCACCGTGGTGCATGTGAACGCGGGCGTGGCCGGGCTGGTCTGCGCCTGGTTCCTGCGGCCGCGCCGCGGCTACGGGCACGAGCCCTTCGAGCCCTACAACCTGGCCCTGACCATGATGGGCGCGGCCCTGCTGTGGATGGGCTGGTTCGGCTTCAACGCCGGCTCATCGCTGGCCGGGGACAGCCGCGCGGCGCTGGCGCTGGCCGTCACCCACATTGCCGCCAGCGCGGGCGCCCTGGCCTGGTCGCTGGCCGAGTATGTGGTGCGCGGCAAGGCCACGCTGCTGGGGCTGTGCTCGGGGCTGGTCGGCGGCCTGGTGGCGATCACGCCGGCAGCCGGTTTCGTGACGCCGCTGTCGGCGCTGTGCATTGGCCTGATCGCCGGTGTCGCCTGCTACTGGGGCGCCACGGGCCTCAAGCGGCTGCTGGGCGCGGACGATTCGCTGGATGTGTTTGGCGTGCATGGCGTGGGCGGCATCGTGGGATCGCTGCTGACCGGCGTGTTTGCCAGTCCGCAGATCGGCGGCGTGCAGGCCAGCGTGCTCACCCAGGCCGTGAGCGTGCTGGCCGTGGCCTTGTTCACGCTGGTGGCCACGGCCGTGCTGCTGTGGTTGCTGGACATGCTGATCGGCCTGCGCGTGGATGAGGAAAGCGAACTGCAGGGCCTGGACCTGGCGCTGCACCGCGAACGCCTGAGTGGATGAACGGCCGAGCCGCGAAGCGGCCCGGCGCCCGATGATCGTCAAACCGAAGGAGTGCCACTACATGCCCGAAAGCGAACTCCTGGCCATCGCCGCGCACCTGCATGTGCTGCTGCGCAGAAGCTGCGGCCGCGTGACCGATACCGAATGGCTGGCGGCCAATGCCGAGTACGCCGCCGAAATCATCCGCTTCGCCCGGGAGCAGGAAGGGGCGCGCAACACGCCCGAGCTGGTGGAATGGACCCATCGCTTCGAAGCGGCCTGGAATGCCGCGCTGGCCGGCCCCGCCGAGCGCTCGCCGCTCATGCAGCGCGCCGGCGAGCTGATGCGCCAGCGTGCGGAAAACCGCAAGTACGTGGGAACGCTGCGCTAGGGCCTGGCTGGCTCAGGCAGGAGGATCAGGCCGGTGGAGCGGGCACCGAGTGCAGCAGCACGGGCGCGTCGCCATCGCCGTTGACGCTTTCCAGCTGCACGCCAAAGCCCCACAGGCGCGCTGCGTGCTTGAGCACTTCCAGCGCATCGTCGGACAGCGGCCGGCCCTGGTAGCGGGTGTGGCGCAGGGTGAGGCAGCGGTCGCCGCGCAGATTGACGTTCCAGACCTGGATATTGGGCTCGCGCGCGCCCAGGTCGTATTGCTGCGACAGCGTCTGGCGCAGGGTGCGGTAGCCGTCGTCGTCATGGATGGCGCTGACCAGCAGCTCGCGTTCGCTGGCGTCGTCATGGATGGCGAACAGGCGCATGTCGCGCATCAGCTGTGGGCTCAGGTACTGGCCGACAAAGCTCTCGTCCTTGAAGTTCTGCATGGCATGGTGCAGCGCCGGCAGCCAGGGCGTGCCGGCCAGGTCGGGGAACCAGCGGCGGTCTTCCTCGGTGGGGTCCTGGCAGATGCGGCGGATGTCGCGGTACATGGCAAAGCCCAGCGCATAGGGATTGATGCCGCTGTAGGCGCGGTGACCGGCGGGCGGCTGGTAGATGACGTTGGTGTGGGAGGACAGCCATTCGATCATCACGCCGTCGGTCAGCCAGCCTTCGTCGTACAGGGTGTTGAGCAGGGTGTAGTGCCAGAACGTGGCCCAGCCCTCGTTCATCACCTGGGTCTGGCGCTGCGGGTAGAAGTACTGGGCGATCTTGCGCACGATGCGCACGATCTCGCGCTGCCAGGGCTCCAGCAGCGGGGCGTTCTTCTCGATGAAGTACAGCAGGTTTTCCTCGGGCTCCTTGGGAAAGCGCTCGCTGTGCTGCGCCGCGCTGTCCTTGCCCGGGCGGGCCGGCAGGGTGCGCCACAGCTCGTTGACCTGCTGCTGGGCATAGGCCTCGCGCTGCTCGCGCTCGGCACGCTCGCGCGCCAGGCTTTTCTTGGAGGGGCGGCGGTAGCGGTCCACGCCCAGGTTGGACAGGGCATGGCAGGAGTCCAGCCATTGCTCCACCGTCGTCAGGCCGTGGCGCTCCTCGCACTGGGAGATGAAGTCGCGCGCATAGACCAGGTAGTCGATGATGCTGCCGGCATCCGTCCACATGCCGAACAGGTAGTTGTTCTTGAAGAAGCTGTTGTGGCCGTACGCCGCATGGGCGATCACCAGGGCCTGCATGGCCGTGGTGTTCTCCTCCATCAGATAGCTGATGCAGGGATTGGAGTTGATGACGATCTCGTAGGCCAGGCCCATGTGGCCGCGCCGGTAGCGCCGCTCCGTCGCCATGTATTCCTTGCCGTAGCTCCAGTGGCGGTAGCCCACGGGCATGCCCACGCTGGCGTAGGCGTCCATCATCTGCTCGGCCGAGATCACTTCCAGCTGGTTGGGATAGGTGTCCAGGCCGTAGCGTTCGGCGGCGGCCGCAATCGCTGCGTGATAGCGTTCGATCAGCTCGAAGGTCCAGTCGCTGGGATCGGGCAGAGGCTCGGCCGGCCGCTCCCCCGCCGGCAGCGGCGCGGAGGGCACGATGCGCTGGGCCCGTTCGCTGGCCAGATGGGATTTCCACTGCGGCGTGGCATGGCGGGGCGCCAGCACGGGATAGTGAGAGAGGTTCATACCGATACCCCCTCTTTCTTGAACAGGTCGCGGAACACGGGGTAGATCTCGCTGGCGTCCGACACCTTGCGCATGGCGAAGTGCGAGAACAGCGGCAGCACCTGGCTGTACTCCTGCCACAGGCTCTGCTCTTCCTGCACCACCTGCACATAGGCGAAGTAGCGCACCAGCGGCAGGATCTTGTCGACCAGCAGGTTGCGGCAGTTGGAGCCGTCGTCGCCGAAGTTGTCGCCATCGCTGGCCTGGGCCACGTAGATGTTCCAGTCCCCGGACGGGTAGCGCGCGCGGATGATCTGGTCCAGCAGCACCAGCGCACTGCTGACCACCGTGCCGCCGCTTTCCTGGGAGTGGAAGAACTCGTCCTCGCTGACCTCGGCCGCCTGCGTGTGGTGGCGGATGAAGACGATGTCGATCTTCTCGTAGTGCCGCGTCAGGAACAGGTACAGCAGGATGAAGAAGCGCTTGGCCAGGTCCTTGCGGTCCTGGTCCATGGAGCCGGACACATCCATCACGCAGAACATCACGGCCTGGCTGATGGGCGCAGGCACGCGCGTGCGGTTGCGAAACCGCAGGTCGATGGGGTCGAGAAAGGCCACCGTGCCCATGCGCAGCTTCAGCGCATCGATGCGCTGCTGCAGCTCGGCCGCCGCCTCGCTGGTGCCATCGTCCTGCGCCAGCAGCGCTTGCAGTTGCTCCTCCAGTGCCTTGAGTTCGCGGTGCGGCGCCTTGGTCAGCGCAATGCGCCGGCCCAGGGCGCCGCGCATGGTGCGCAGCAGGGCCAGGTTGTGCGGCGTGCCGTCATGGCTGTAGCCGGCGCGGCGCGTCTTGTACTGCATGGTGTTGCCGATGTGGGTGCGCAGCAGGCGCGGCAGGGCCAGGTCTTCAAAGAACAGTTCCATGAACTCTTCCTTGGTCAGGGTGAAGGTGAAGTCGTCCTCGCCCTCGCCGCTGTCGCTGGCCTGGGAGCCGCCGCCGCCTGCGCCGCCCTGCGGCCGGGCAATGCGGTCGCCGCGCACATGCTCGGTGTTGCCCGGGTGCACCGTGTCATGGACGCCGCCCTGCCCATGGTGGAACACGGGCTCGCGGATGTCCTTGCGCGGGATGGAGACGCTCTCGGACTCCTCCATGTGGCGGATGCCGCGCTTGTCCACCGCGCGGCGCACCGCCTCGGCGATCTGCGCCTTGTAGCGGCGCACGAAGCGCTCGCGGTTGCCCACCGACTTGTTCTTGCCGGCCAGCCTGCGATCGATGATTTGCAATGCCATCTGTTCCCCCCAGCCCGGGCGCGCCGAAAGGCGGCGCACCCACCCGTCAGTTGCTCTTGCGAACGCGCAGATACCACTCGCACAGCAGGCGCACCTGCTTGGACGTATAGCCCTTGGCCTCCATGCGGGTGACAAAGTCCTCGTGCTTGCGGGCATCCTCGGCACTGGCCTTGGCGTTGAAGCTGATCACGGGCAGCAGCTCCTCGGTATTGGAGAACATCTTCTTCTCGATCACCACGCGCAGCTTCTCGTAGCTGGTCCAGCTGGGGTTCTTGCCCTGGTTGTTGGCCCGCGCGCGCAGCACAAAGTTGACGATCTCGTTGCGGAAGTCCTTGGCATTGGCGATGCCCGCGGGCTTCTCGACCTTCTCCATCTCGGCGTTGAGCGCGTTGCGGTCGAAGGCCTCGCCGGTATCGTTGTCGCGGTACTCGCTGTCCTGTATCCAGTAGTCGGCGTAGGTGACGTAGCGGTCGAAGATGTTCTGGCCGTACTCGCTGTAGCTCTCCAGATAGGCCGTCTGGATTTCCTTGCCGATGAACTCGGCATAGTGCGGCGACAGGTATTCCTTGATGTAGCTGGTGTACTTGGTCTCCAGCTCGGCAGGGAACTGCTCGCGCTCGATCTGCTGCTCCAGCACATACATCAGGTGCACCGGATTGGCCGCCACCTCGGTACTGTCGTAGTTGAAGACCTTGGACAGGATCTTGAACGCGAAGCGCGTGGAGATGCCCGACATGCCCTCGTCCACGCCCGCATAGTCGCGGTACTCCTGGAAGCTCTTGGCGCGCGGGTCCGTGTCCTTGAGGCTCTCGCCGTCATAGACCTGCATCTTGCTGAAGATGCTGGAGTTCTCGGGCTCCTTCAGCCGCGTGAGCACGGCGAACTGGGCCATCATCTTGAGTGTGCCGGGCGCGCACACGGCGCTGGCCAGGGAGGACTCGCGGATCAGCTTCTCGTAGATGCGCACCTCCTCCGACACGCGCAGGCAATAAGGCACCTTGACGATGTAGACGCGGTCCAGGAAGGCCTCGTTGTTGCGGTTGTTGCGGAAGGCCTTCCACTCGCTCTCGTTGCTGTGGGCCAGCACCATGCCGTCGAAGGGAATGGCGCCAAAACCCTCCGTTCCCTTGTAGTTGCTCTCCTGCGTGGCCGTCAGCAGCGGGTGCAGCACCTTGATGGGCGCCTTGAACATCTCCACGAACTCCAGCAGGCCCTGGTTGGCCAGGCACAGGCCGCCCGAGTAGCTGTAGGCGTCGGTGTCGTCCTGGGCAAAGTTCTCCAGCTTGCGGATGTCCACCTTGCCCACCAGGCTGGAGATGTCCTGGTTGTTCTCGTCGCCGGGCTCGGTCTTGGCAATGCCCACCTGCCTGGAGATGCTGGGATAGCGCTTGACCACGCGGAACTGGCGGATGTCGCCGCCCAGCTCCTCCAGGCGCTTGACGGCCCAGGGCGACAGCACATGGTTGAGGCAGCGCCGGGGAATGCCGAACTGCTCCTCCAGCAGCGGCCCGTCCTCCACGGGGTCGAACAGGCCCAGCGGCGACTCGTTCACGGGCGAGCCCTTGAGCGCGTAGAACGGCACCTTCTGCATCAGGTATTTGAGGCGCTCGGCGATGGAGCTCTTGCCACCGCCCACGGGGCCCAGCAGATAGAGGATCTGCTTGCGCTCTTCCAGGCCCTGGGCCGCATGGCGGAAGAAGCTCACCACCTGCTCGATGGAGTCTTCCATGCCGTAGAACTCGGCGAAGGCCGGATAGCGCCGGATGACCTTGTTGGCAAACAGCCGCGACAGGCGCGGATCATTGCGCGTGTCCACCATTTCGGGTTCGCCTATGGCCGCCAGCATGCGCTGGGCGGCGCCCTCGTAGGCCATGGGATCGCGCTGGCACAGGGCGAGAAATTCGTCCAGCGACATCTCTTCTTCGCGAAGGCGAACGTAACGTGCAGCCGAGTTGCTGATGACATCCATACGACCTCTCCCGGCGGCACCCGAGGGCGAACAGTGCCGCGAAGTTGCAAGGCATTCGCTACCGTGTGGAACTGTTGTAGCACCTTGCATCCGCTTTGAATAGCTCATACGTCCCACATGTCTGCATTGCGCGCGAGGTCACAATGTCAGGTTCCTGGACTACCCCGCTTTTTGCGGCGCCGGGACAGGGGCTTGAGCCAGCCGGGCCTGCAGCAAGGCCCGTGAATACAGCGCCTCATGCTCCCACTTTTGACAAATGATAGTCCGCACTCACACAGCGGCACAGGCCCGAATTCAGAACCGATGTCTCCTGCCGACAACCCCCTACTTGCCGCCGGTCGCCCATCGCGCAAACTGGCTGCCGTCACGCCGATGCACCTGCTGTGGGCCCTGTGCCTGCTGCTGGGCCTGCTGACCCCGGGCCTGGCCAAGGCCGCACCGGCAGCAGGCCCTTTGGGTGCCTTGCAGGGCACCCTGGGCGGTGGCTCCGCGTCCGACAAGGAACGAAGCAACGCCATTCAGACCCAGCTCGATGCCGCCGCCTCGGCCACAAAGGAAGCCGATGCGCTGGCCCAGGAACTGGACCGCATGCGCGCCAGGGCACGCACGCCCGTGCCGGCCCTGCCCGCGCCGCTGAGCGACGAGCAGCTGGGCAGCCTGTTCGATCGCTGGAAGGAACGCGTTCCCGCCAACGCCAGCCAGGAAGTGCTGGAACGCCTGCTGGCCGATGAGCGCGATGCCATTGCCGCCCTCAAGGCCGGCATCGAGAAATCCGCGGCCGACCAGGCCAACCTGGTCTCGCAGCCCGGCCCGGGGCGCATCGATCTGTCCATCCTCCAACAACGCGCGCAGGAAAACGCCGAGCCCGTGACCGCCGAGCCCGGCGAAGCCCCCGACCTCACCCAGGCACGCCAGGCAAGGCGCAGCGCAGAGCACCGCCGCGCCCTGCTGGAGCTGGCGCTGCGCCAGGAAGAGCAGTCCACCATCGAAGCCCGCCAGCGCCTGCTGGCCGCCCAGCTGCAGGCCCAGCGCCGCGAGCTGCTGGAGCGCATGCCGCGCGCCGCCTGGCTGACCCAGCGCATTGCCGAGCGCAGCCGCCAGCAACTGGAGCAGCAGGTGCAGGAGATGGAGCTGGCCGCCCAGCACGCTTCCGCCGCCGATCCCGCCATACGCGACCTGGCCCAGCGCAATGCTGCGCTGGCCGCGCAGATCCTCAAGAACTCCAATGAACTGGCGCAGGAGCGCAAGACCCTGGCCAATGACGAATATGTGCGTGACCAGTTGAGCGCCACGCTGCGCGACACCCAGGCACGCCTGCGGCTGGGCGGTGGCAGCGCGGCCGTGGGCCAGTGGCTGTGGCAGCAGCGCGTGGAGCTGTCCTCCGGCAGCACCATGCAGGCCAGGCACCGGGCCGTGCAGCGCCAGCTGGCCGAGCTGCGGCTGATGCTGTTCAACTCCAGCAAATGGCGCCAGAACCCCGGCGCGGACACGGCGGCACAGGCCCCGGCCGACGCTGCGGATGCAGGCGGCGTGGCGGCACCGGAGCCGGCCGCCAACGCCACGGTATCGGCCCAGCAGACCGCTTTGCTGGCACGGCAGGTGGCGCTCACCGATCAGCTGCAACCGGTGTTGCTGCGCCGCATCGCCGTGCTGGAGCAGACCGACGACGCACTGCGCGCGGCCCTGCGCAGCGGCAATGAGTTGCGCCAGGTGCTGGACAAGGAGCTGCTGTGGTTCCCCAGCCACCGCCCCATGGACCGTACCTGGCTCAGCGAGTGGCAGGCGCTGGAGCAGGACATCGAAGGCAGCAGCTCGCCCTGGAAAACCGCGCGCGCCCTGGCCGCCAGCATCTGGAACGATCCCTGGGCCTTTGGCGCCGTCGGCCTGATCGTGGCCCTGCTGCTGGGCCTGCGCCGCTACGCGCTGCGCCAGCTGCAGTCCATCGCCGTGCGCGTGGGCGACTTCATGCGCGACCACTTCGGGCTGAGCCTGCTGGCGCTGGGCTGGAGCCTGCTCTACACCCTGCCCTGGAGCTTTGCGGCCGCGGCGCTGGGCAGCCTGCTGCAAGGCCCCGAAACCGTGGGCACGGCGCTGGAGCCGCTGGGCGCCACCCTGGTCCAGCTCAGCGACTTCATCTTCGTGGCCACCTTGCTCAACGCCCTGTTCTGCCCGGGCGGGCTGGCACTGGCCCACTTCGGCTGGCCGGCTGCTCGCGTGCAGATGCTGCGCCAGATGGTGCGCCGCGCCGCCTGGCTGATCGTGCCTGCCGAACTGCTGGGCGGCCTGGCCTTCTACAGCCATGACAACCACGCCATCAGCACCTGGGGGCGCATCTCCATCCTCATGCTGTCGCTGGGGCTGGCCTGGATGGCCTGGCTGTACTTTCGCCGTGTCATGCAGCAAAAGCGGCCCGGCATCCACTGGGGCCAGATCGTCAGCGTGGTGCTGATGCTCATGCTCAGCGCGCTGGCCGTGGGCATCGTGCTCGGCTATGTCTACACGGCCACCGAAGTCATCCAGGCCCTGATGGCCAGCTTCGTGTTCCTGGGCGCGGTCGAGGTCGTGGTCAACCTGCTGCGGCGCTGGCTGCTGCTGGGCGAGCGGCGCCTGGCGCTGAACCGGCTGCGCGAAGCCGCCAGACTGGCCCAGAGCGGCTCGGGAGTGGACACCGGCAAGGCCCCCACCGACGAAGCCACCCAGATGGCCCTGGTCACCGTGGGCGCCCAGGCGCACCGGCTGCTGGGCCTGCTGCAGCAGGTGCTGGTCGTGCTGACCCTGGTCTACGCCTGGCTGCCCGTGCTGCCTGCGCTGCTGCGCTCCGAAGGCGTGGTGCTCTGGTACACCACCAACACCGGCGCCGACGGCATCGCGCATGCCGCCCCCGTGAGCCTGATGGATGCGCTGCTGGGCGTGATGATCCTGCTGCTGACCTTCAGCTTTGCACGCAACCTGCCGGGCCTGCTGGAAGTGACGCTGTCGGCCTCCAACCGCATCAGCAGCTCCGCGCGCTACACCCTGGCCACGCTGGCGCGCTACGCCATCACCATCGCGGGCACGGTCAGCGCCTTCACGCTGCTGGGCCTGCGCTGGGGCCAGCTGCAGTGGATGGTGGCGGCGCTCACCGTGGGCCTGGGCTTCGGCCTGCAGGAGATCTTCGCCAACTTCGTCTCGGGCCTGATCCTGCTGGTGGAGCGGCCCTTCCGCGTGGGCGATGTCATCACCATCGACACCCTCACCGGCACCGTCACGCGCATCCGCACGCGGGCCACCACGGTGCTGGACTTCGACAACAAGGAAATCGTCATCCCCAACAAGACCTTCATCACCGGCCAGGTGACGAACTGGACCTTGAGCGACGACGTGACCCGCCTGGTGATCGACGTGCCCGTGGCCCACGGCAACGACCCCGAGCAGGTGCGCGACATGCTGCTGGACATTGCCAGGGAGCACCCCCAGGTGCTGCGCGAGCCCGAGCCCAACTGCTGGTTCATGGCGCTGGAAGGCAACGGCCAGCGCTTCGAGCTGCGCGCCTACGTGGGCAAGGTCGAAGACCGCCTGCCCGTGCGCCACGACCTCAACCGCCGCGTCAACGACCGGCTCAAGGACGCTGGCATTGCCGTGGCCTTCCCGCAGCTGGACCTGCATGTGCGCAACATGCCGGCCCATGCACCGGGGCAGCCGGCGCAGCAGACACCGCCCCAGCCGGCTGCATGAGACATTGAAACCCGCCACTCTCGACCCATGGAGTGGCGGGCCATGGGCACCACGGCATTCCACCCTCAAATCACCGTGACTCATATATCCTAGGATCATTCTGAAAATTTTCATCCCCCTTCATTTCCTCCTCCAACTGAATGGCAATCCGCACACAATCGGCATCTCACAACGATGTCTGCGGACGCTTCAAATCCTAGAAGGGGCAATGGCGGAAAGAAAATATACCAGTGCAGGAACGGATGGCTGGCTCAATGTCAGGCGCGAGCCT
Organism: Delftia sp. ZNC0008; assembly: GCF_000799035.1. NCBI lineage: Bacteria > Pseudomonadati > Pseudomonadota > Betaproteobacteria > Burkholderiales > Comamonadaceae > Delftia > Delftia sp. ZNC0008. The sequence goes on along the minus strand of NZ_JTKZ01000156.1, from coordinate 13,034 downwards.
TCGGGGATCATCATTGCGTTGCCCGAGTATATTGCCACCGAGATGGAGTCATCCTCGAATGGGCGCGACCACTTCATTGTCAAGGAGGGGGTGGAAAGAGGTAACAGGTTTTCCGTGAAGGCTGGCTATCTCAAGACACAGCCTCCCGCATACAGACCGGCTGCGAGCATGCAGTTCAGCTTGAGCAGATCCATCCTGACCTATGCGACAGGACGAGCCAGGGCCTTCACCGACGAGGGCAACCCCATCAGGCCAGGAACCCATCCCATTCAGCTTCCTGATTTCCCCCATCATCTGGGCGCCATATATCTGCAACAGTCAGCCTATGCGAAAAACTGGTTCTACCTGGGCCAGGGAAATTCCGTGATTGGAAAGAACGACAGATATCTTCATCCGGGCGGTGTCAGCAATGGCTGTATCACAGTGCATCCGACCGATTGGACCCAGCTCTATCAATATCTTGTGCTGTGCAGGAGTGGTGATGAAAAAACAGTTGGCAATGTCGTTGTTGTTCGCTAGCACATACTTCTTGCAAGGATGCTACGCGCAGGAAAACAGCGATATCAATATCTTGAGCAGGCAGGAAATCAACGATCCGGATTTCATATCCGACTGGTTGAGATCCCACAAGCACATCGATCAAACGATGGCAAAACGCCTGTTCGAACATGGGATGAAGGAAAAGCAGCGAAAGGCATGGTCTTCAGCCAGCAAATATTTCGGGGAAAGCATGATCCGCTATCCACGACCGGAGACGCTATCCGCATACATGGACGTCAAATTGCAGATGCTCGCCATGGTCAGAAAGCGAGAGGGCGATATTCAGGAAAAGCTTCCACTGGACATGAACTACGCGCTCAAGCTCTACCGTTCTGCGCTTTCGGCCAACATGGTATTGGGAACATTGTCCGAAGAGGAAAAGACGCGCATTGAAAACCATGTGAGTTGCCTACAGGCCTATGCAGCGGCTGGCCGTCCCGACATGGACTGCGAGCCGCTGCACTGGTACTACAACGCGGCCCGATGAACACAGGGTCAGAACACTTCCCAGTTCTCACCAGCGCGCTCGGCTGCAGTGCGGGGGCCAGGCACCCGCATTGCCGTGGATGTCGATCCGCTGTCGCCCCGCATGGCGGCCTGCGCCCCGGACTGGCGAGGCAAGCTGTCGGCACCTGAAGGCAGACCACGCACGCCGGAGGCCACGGCGGGCTTCGCGACAGGAGCCTGATCGGCAGGTGAGGACAGCCCATCCAGCTTGAACAGACTGACCAGATCGACCAACCTGGCAGCCTGCGCGTTCAGGCTGGCAGCAGCCGCCGCCGACTCTTCGACCAGGGCGGCGTTCTGCTGCGTGACCTGGTCCAGCTGTACGACGGCGTCGCCCACCTGCGCCACACCATCGGCCTGCTCGGCCGTGGCTGCGCCTATCTCGCCGATCAGGTCGGCCACCTGCTGCGCCTGGCGGACGATGTCCTGCATCGCGGAACCTGCCTCGCCCACCAGACCGGAGCCTTCATCCACCTTGGACACGCTCTCGCCTATCAGGGCCTTGATCTCCTTGGCTGCCCCAGCGCTGCGCTGGGCCAGGCTGCGCACTTCGGATGCCACCACGGCAAAGCCACGCCCCTGCTCGCCCGCCCGTGCTGCCTCCACGGCGGCATTGAGCGCCAGGATGTTGGTCTGGAAGGCAATGGAGTCGATCACTCCGATGATGTCCTCGATCTTCCGGGAACTCGCGGTGATCTGCTCCATGGTGGCCACAACGCGGTCCACGATCTTGCCGCCGCCAGTGGCGGCCTGGCTCGACGAAGCGGCCAGCTGGGTGGCGGTACGCACCGTATCGGCATTGAGCTTGACGGTGGCGTTCATCTCCTCCATGGAGGCGGCGGTCTGCTCCAGATTGCTGGCCTGCTCCTCCGTGCGCTGGCTCAGGTCGGCATTGCCCGATGCGATCTGGCTGGCGCCGGTCGCGATGGATTCGCTGCTTTGCCGCACATCGGCGACCACGCGCGCCAGGCCGGCACGCATGTCCTCCATGGCGTGCAGCAGGCTGGAGGTGTCTCCGGGCGCCAGTTGCACCCGCACGGACAAATCGCCCTGCGCGATCTGGCGCGCCACCCCGGCGGCATAGGAGGGCTCTCCGCCCAGCTGCTGCTTGACCGTCGTGGTGATCATCCAGGCCACCAGAGAGCCCAGCGCGGCGGCCAGCAGCGTCAGCACCAGCATGGCCACGCCGTCTTCGGCCACGCTGCGCAGGGAGCCGTCCACCGTGGCCTGTGTCTGGGACTTCTGGTAGGAGACCAGCGCCTCGACCGCATCGAAATAGGTCGTCTGCAAGGCGCGCAGGCGTCCCATGATCAGGTCCCTGGCCGCATCGCCCTGGTTGGCCAGGCCCAGGTCCCCGGCCTGGCGCATGGTCTCCACGAAAGGCTCGCGCGCCTGCCGTATGACGGCAAAGAGCCGGCGCGCCTGCTCGGTCTGCAGGCGCTGGTCCAACTCCTTCATGACCAGGCCGTTCCTGGCAACCACCTCATCCAGCCTGCGGCTCTCCTCGGCCATCTGCGCCGTATCGGTGATCAGCGCCAGATTGCGCACCACCCGCGCCGACACATTGGCGTTGTCCTTGAGCGATTGCAGCCGGGCCAGATTGCCCATGCGGTCCTCGGCCAAAACACGCAACTGCTCCCCCTGATCGTGCAGCTTCATCCAGCCGAAGCCGGCCACGCACACGCAGACCACGATCACCGCAAGGAAACCCATGCCCAGCATGGTTCCCAACTTCATACGCCTCAGAAAACCCACGTCGCTCTCCCTCGAACCACCTAAGCAAACCGGCCAGACTGCTGGCACGGAATAAACACATTCAGGAACAAATTTGACAATTTGAATCAGTCGCATCGCCTTCCCAAACCCTGTTCATCCGGTAGGACAGCGCCTTGCCGACATGCAGGCATCGGGCTGCCAGCCGTCGTGATCGGAGGCAGTGGGCGCATGGATATCCCGCGCACCGACAAGGCCCCGTCATTCCCAGACTTCGCGAGACATTCCTCACAATGGGCGCCGGCATTTGCGCACCCGCAGCTGCTCAACAGCACCTGCAAACGGCAGAGCGACCCACTCCAGGAACTCCAGAGGAGACTCCATGAAACTGCTGAGATTCGGCCCCGAGGGCCAGGAAAAGCCCGGCCTGCTGGATGCCGAAGGCCAGATCCGCGACGTGTCCGCCCTGTTGGACGACTACACGCCCCGCCTGCTGGGCCGCGAGGCGCTGCGGGCCCTGGCCGCCATCGACCCTGCCAGGCTGCCCCTGGTGCAAGGCCCGGTGCGCATCGGCATGCCCTGGAGCGGCATGTCCAAGTTCGTCGCCATCGGCCTGAACTACCGCGACCATGCCGAGGAAGCCGGCATGCCCATCCCCAAGGAGCCCATCCTCTTCGCCAAATGGCCCAGCTGCGCCTGCGGCCCCGACGACGACATCCCCCTGCCCGAGGGCAGCACGCGCATGGACTGGGAGGTGGAACTGGGCATCGTCATCGGCGAGCGCGCGCGCAATGTGTCCGTGGCCGATGCGCTGGAGCATGTGGCCGGCTACTGCCTTGCCAACGATGTGTCCGAGCGCGAATACCAGATTGACCGCAGCGGTGGCCAGTGGAGCAAGGGCAAGGGTTTCGACCGCTTCGGCCCCATCGGCCCCTGGCTGGTCACGCGCGACGAAGTGCCCGATCCGCAGGCCCTGCAGCTATGGCTGGATGTGAACGGGGAGCGCCGCCAGAGCGGCAGCACGCGCACCATGATCTTTGGCTGCGCCGAACTCATCAGCCACTGCAGCCGCGTGATGACGCTGGAGCCCGGCGACCTCATCATCACCGGCACGCCCCCGGGAGTCGGGATGGGCATGAAGCCGCCGCGCTATCTGAAGGCTGGCGATGTGATGGAGCTGGGGATCGAGGGACTGGGCGTGCAGAGGCAGCGCGTGGTGTAGATCCACAAAAAAGCGGCTTCAAAAAGCCGCTTTATTTTTGAGCTGAACCAGCGCTCAGCTGCCCGCCACCTTCATGCGGTTGATCAGGATAGAGCCCACGGTCTTGGCGCCGTAGTTGTAGGCATCCGCGCCCACGGCCTCGATGCCCTTGAGCATGTCCTTGAGGTTGCCGGCGATGGTGATCTCATGCACGGGGAAGGCGATTTCGCCGTTTTCCACCCAGAAGCCGCTGACGCCGCGCGAGTAGTCGCCGGTCACGTAGTTCACGCCCTGGCCCATGAGTTCGATCACGAACAGGCCCGTGCCCAGCCTCTTGAGCATGGCGGGCAGGTCGTCGCCGGCCTTGGTGCGGCGCGAGGTCATGACCAGGTTGTGCGATCCGCCGGCATTGCCGGTGGTCTTCATGCCCAGCTTGCGTGCCGAGTAGCTGGACAGGAAGTAGCCCTCGACGCGGCCGGCATCCACCACCTTGCGGGCCTGCACGCGCACGCCTTCCTCGTCGAAGGGCGAGCTGCCCTTGCCGCCGAGGATGAAGGGATCTTCCGTGATGTCGATGTGCTTGGGGAAGACGGGCTTGCCCAGCGAGTCGAGCAGGAAGGTGCTGCGGCGGTACAGCGCGCCGCCGCTGACGGCCTGCACGAAGCTGCCCAGCAGGCCGGCGGCCAGCGTGGACTCGAACAGCACCGGGCACTCGGTGGTCGGGATCTTGCGGCTGCCCAGGCGGCTCAGGGCGCGCTGGGCGGCGTAGCGGCCCACAGCCTCGGGCGAGGCCAGGTCGGCCGCGTTGCGCATGGAGCTGTACCAGGCATCGCGCTGCATCTCGCCATTGCGGCCGGGCAGCGATGCGATGGGCGCCACCGACAGGCTGTGGCGCGAGCTGGCGTAGCCGCCACGGAAACCATTGGTATGGGCGCTGAAGAAATGGCTTTGCTGGGCCGAGACGCCAGCGCCTTCGCTGTTGGTGATGCGCTTGTGCGTGCCCAGGGCAGCTTCTTCGCACTGCAGCGCCAGCTGCGCCGCAGCCTCGCTGGTCAGCTCCCAGGGGTGGAACAGCTGCAGGTCACGGTGGGTGCCGGGCGGGGCGATGTCGGCCGCATCGGGCAGGCCGGCCATGGGGTCCTCGGCCGTGAAGCGCGCGATGTCGTAGGCGGCCTGCACGGTCTGCTGGATGGCGGCATCCGAGAAGTCGGAGGTGCTGGCGTTGCCACGGCGGTTGCCCAGGTAGACGGTCACGCCCAGCGACTTGTCGCGGTTGCGCTCCACGGTCTCCAGCGCCCCCTTGCGCACACTCACGCTCAGGCCGCAGCCCTCGGAAGCCTCGGCTCCGGCGTCGGTGGCGCCGAGCTTCTTGGCGTGGACCAGGGCACGGTCCACCAGGTCTTCAAAAAACGGTTGGCTGTAGCTGAAGCCGGAATCAGCCTGCGGTTTGGCGGTGCTTGCCGCGCGGGGACGGGGTTTTTTCATAGCGGCGGCTATGATAGCCGCCACTGCAGCGCCCTCCGCGCCGCCACTGTATTTGTCCCCTACCCCATGTCACGCAAACCCAAAAAAGGCTACTACGTCAAAGGTCACTTCGTTGCCGAAGGCAGCGAACTCGACCTGCAGCTCAAGGCCGAACTCAAAGGCACTCCCGACTCCAGCAAGACGGATCTCAAGCGCGAGTCCGACGCCTTGCAGGACCTCGGCAAGGATTTGCTGACGCTGCGCTCCGACCTGTTCAAGCGCCTGCAATTGCCCGACCAGCTGGCCGATGCCCTGGCCGAGGCCAAGCGCATCACCAATTTCGAAGGCAAGCGCCGCCAGATGCAGTACGTCGGCAAGCTCATGCGCAAGCTGGACGAGACCGAGATCGCCGCCGTGCGCGCCGCGCTGGACGAGCAGCACAACGGATCGGCCGCCGAGAAGATGGCCCTGCACGCCGCCGAGCAATGGCGCGACCGCCTGATTGCCGAGGAATCGGCCCTGTCCATCTGGCTGGACCATTTCCCCGACACAGACACCCAGCAGCTGCGCGCCCTGATCCGCCAGGCCCGCAAGGACATGCCGGGCGCCCATGAGGCCAATGTGCAGGAATCCACCGGCCTGGCCCAGCGCAAGGGCCGCGCCTACCGCGATCTGTTCCAGCTGGTGCGCCAGCAGTTGGGCGGCACGGGCCGCGAGACAGCCGAGGACGGTGACGGCGCTGGCGAGGAAGCCGACGATGAGTGAGCCCGTCCATGACGCCGTGCGCATCGGCATCGTCTCGATCAGCGACCGTGCCAGCAGCGGCGTCTATGAGGACAAGGGCCTGCCGGCCCTGCAGGACTGGCTCACCCGCGCGCTCAGGAACCCCATCACGTTCGAGCCGCGCCTGATCCCCGACGAGCAGGCCGGCATCAGCGCCACGCTGATCGAGTTGGTCGATGCCGGCTGCTGCCTGGTGCTGACCACGGGCGGCACCGGCCCCGCCCCGCGCGATGTCACGCCCGAAGCCACGCTGGCCGTGGCCGACAAGGAAATGCCGGGCTTTGGCGAGCAGATGCGCCAGATCAGCCTGGCCTTTGTGCCCACGGCGATCCTGTCGCGCCAGGTGGCGGTGATCCGTGGCAAGAGCCTGATCATCAACCTGCCGGGCCAGCCCAAGGCCATTGCCGAAACCCTGGAAGGTCTGAAGAACCCCGATGGCACGCAAAAGGTCAACGGCATCTTTGCGGCCGTGCCCTATTGCGTGGACCTGATCGGCGGGCCCTATCTGGAAACGGACGACAGCGTCTGCAAGGCTTTCCGCCCCAAGAGCGCAGTGCGCACCGCGCGACCTGCGGCCTGATCGCGCGGACACGGCAATCGACAAGCAGCCTGCGGGCTGCTTTTTATTTTTTCAGCCCCTTGAACCAGCGCTGAATCCGGGCCCGCAATTGCCGTTTGCCGTCATCACCCAACGGCATGCCGCTTGCCAGTTTCAGTGCCGCATCGACCTGTACATGGCCATGCTCCATCAGTGCCATACTCGTGGAAGCGAGAGCCTTCGCCAATGGATCCGTCGATCCGGTCCGCCAGATCCGGAGCGTTGAGCGGATAGATGTCCGCCTCTGCGGACATCTTGAAAACCGGCTCGGGATACGGGATGGAGCCCAGGATTGCCTGGCTTCCCACGATGACGAATTCATACTCATTCGTCACATCCCCGCTCGCACGAATGATGTGCTCAAGATCCTCTCGGTTCATAGGCCCGCCCTGTATCTCCCAATGCAACGCCCCGCTTGAGATCCCCCACCTGCGCCAGTACCTGCTGGCGCACCTGTTCGGGCAGCACCGATGTCAGGGGCGAGGCCTGGCGCAGTTCCTGGGCCCTTCGCGTGCGGGCCAGGATGGTGCGCCAGCGGCCATTTTGCAAGACATCCTGCCACTGCCTCCACAGGCTGGCGGAATGCGAATCCCCCTGGCTCAACCACCGCTCCAACGTGTCCTGTGCCTGCTGCAGCAATGCCGGGTCAGATCGCACAAGGCGCACGGCTTCTTCATGCAATGCGAGGCTTTGCAGATCCTGCACTTCATGGCGCGCATCCTGCGCACGCACCAGAACCTGTACGACGGGCCTGGCATGGCGCGAACGGGCTGCGGCAGTTCCTGCGGGCGCGGGCTGCAGGGCGTCGCCCGCCAGCAATGCCAATTCTCCCCCTATGCCCAGTTCCGACATGACTCGCAGGTACGTGCCCATGGATGGCCCGGGATCGCCGGACTCGACTGCAGCGAGCGTGCTGCGGGATATGCCTACGCGCGAGGCCATCTCGACCGTGCCCAGCCCCTGCTCCTTGCGCAGACGCTTGAGCCGGTCACCGAACTGCAAAAGCAGTTGGCGCTGAAGAAGGGTGGACTTTTCTGGCGCTTTCATTTGTCCATTATTCTAAGCAAAACCTGAATTTTTGATTGTTTTTCTAGACAATTTAATTCAAGATCAGTGCTCTCTCATCCCCAGGTCAAGGAACGGAAAAGCAGGTCCTGACGCGCGCACAAGCCACGGCCGGGATGCGCAGCGCATGGCGCTCAATCAACGGGCCGGCCACGTTGCAAGGATGAGCGGCTGTACTGTCGCACCGGGGCCACCAAGCCCGTGCTTGCCCCAATGCGGCAGGCCCCTGTCCCTGCCAGCATGGAATCACCCCGGCCCCTGCGCAACAGCAGCGGGCTTTTTCCATCCAAAGCAAGGAGACTTCATGCAGCAACGCCCCAAGACATCGCTGATGACACCGCTGGCCCTGGCACTGTGCGCCGCCGCACTGGCAACGCCGGCCCTGGCGCAGCAGGACAAGGTTCGGATCGGCTTCATCACCGACATGTCCAGTCTCTATGCCGATGTCGAGGGCAAGAACGGCGCCGTGGCGATACAGATGGCCATCGACGACTACGGCGGCAAGCTGCTGGGCAAGCCCATCGAGCTGCTGACGGCCGACCACCAGAACAAGGCCGACATTGCCGCCAGCAAGGCGCGCGAGTGGATTGACACGCAGGGCATCAGCCTGGTGTTTGGCGGCACGAACTCGGCCACGGCCCTGTCCATGGCCAAGGTGGCGCAGGAGAAAAAGCGGGTCTTCATCGACAACGGCGCGGGCAGCTCGGCGCTGACCAACGAGCAGTGCAGCCCCTACACCGTGCACTACGCCTTCGACACCGTGGCCCTGGCCAAGGGCACGGGCGCTGCCGTGGTGGAGGCCGGAGGCAAGAGCTGGTACTTCGTGACCGCCGACTATGCCTTCGGCCATGCGCTGGAGGCCGATACCACCAAGATCATCGAGGCGCGTGGCGGCAAGGTGCTGGGCTCGGTCAAGACGCCGCTGAACGCCAGCGATTTCTCCAGCTTCATGCTGCAGGCGCAGAACTCCAAGGCCCAGATCCTGGGCCTGGCCAACGCGGGTGGCGACACCATCAACTCCATCAAGGCCGCGCGCGAGTTCGGCGTGACCAAGGACATGAAGCTGGCCGGCCTGCTGGTGTTCTTCACCGACGTGCACAGCCTGGGCCTGAAGAACACGCAGGGCATGCAGTTCACCACCAGCTGGTACTGGGACATGAACGATGCCTCGCGCAAGTTCGCCGACGCCTTCATGGCCAAGACCCAGCGCCGCCCCAGCGAAATCCATGCGGCCGACTACTCGGCCACCATGAACTGGCTCAAGGCCGTGGAAAAGGCCGGCACGCTGGATGCCGACAAGGTCATGGCCACCTGGCGCGGCATGAAGATGGATGACTTCTTCGGCAGCGGCTACCTGCGCGAGGACGGCCGCTACGTGCACGACATGTACCTGATGGAAGTGAAATCCCCGGCCGAATCCAAGGGCACCTGGGACTACTACAAGCTGGTCAAGAAGCTGCCGGCCGAGCAGGTCTGGACTACCAAGGCCGAGAGCAAGTGCCAATATTGGCGCTGAACTTGCGCTGAACTTGCGGTGAGCCGAGGGGGCAGCCCGGCCGCTCCCTCTCCTCGCTTTTCTCCACTGAATCTCCATGCCTTGGTCAATGCCGGGACATCGAACCGCGCCAGACTGGTAAGTTCGAGCATCTGGCGCGGCGCCGGGCAGGGACTGTCTCCCCTGCGGCCGACCGCGCGGCAGGGGAAGAATGAAGTTCAATCGCAAATGGGCCATGGTCGCCGTCGCAGGCGCATGCATGGTCGCAGGCCTGGTGTGGTGGAAGGCCAGTGCCAAGCCCTCCACCCAATTCGCAACCGCACCCGTCACCGTCGGCGACCTGGAGCAGACCGTGCTGGCCGTGGGCCGGCTGCACCCCAAGGAACTGGTGGCCGTGGGCGCCCAGGTCTCGGGCCAGGTCCGGCGCCTGCACGTGGAGCTGGGCCAGAAGGTCAAGGCCGGCGAGCTGATCGCCGAAGTCGATGCCCAGCCGCAGCGCATCAAGCTGCGCAATGCCGAGGCATCCGTCACCGCCTTGCAGGCCCAGCTGGCCGCGCGGCGCGCGGCGCTGGTGCAGGCCCGGCTGACCTTCCAGCGCCAGCAGGAGCTGCTGCAGGCCGACGCCACCTCGCGCGCCGACCATGAAGCCGCCAAGGCTGCGCTGGACACCGCGCTGGCCGATGTCGGCGCCCTTCAGGCACAGATAGAGCAGGCACGCACCCAGGTGGAGACCGAGCGCATCAACCTGGGCTACACCCGCATCGTCGCGCCCATGGACGGCGTGATCGTGGCGGTGGTCACCAAGCAGGGCCAGACCCTGAACTCCTTCCAGACCACGCCCACCATCGTCATGCTGGCCAAGCTCGACGTGATGACCGTTCGCGCCGAGATTGCCGAGGCCGACGTGGACAAGATCCAGCTGGGCCAGACGGTCTGGTTCACCACGCTGGGCAGCGGCCGCCAGCGCCACACCGCCACGATCGAGCGCATAGAGCCTGCGCCCGCCTCCATCGCCACAGACGCCACCGCTGGCGCAGCGACCGCCACCGGCGCCCAGGCCGCCAAGGCCATCTACTACAACGCCCAATTCGACGTGCCCAACCCGGAAGGCAAGCTGCGCCCCTCCATGACCGCCCAGGTCACCGTGCGCGTGGCCCAGGCCGACAAGGCCGTGCTCATGCCGGCCGCCGCGCTGGGCAGCCGCGATGCCGACGACAACTACAGCGTGCGCGTGCGCGATGCCCAGGGCCAGGTCACCGAGCGCAAGGTGCGCGTGGGCCTGCGCACCAACGCCCAGGCCCAGGTGCTGTCGGGGCTGGAGCCCGGCGAGCAGGTGGTGATCGGCGAGGCCAGCCCCGGCGGCAAGCCGGCCGGCAGCGACCCGATGGGAATGTAAGCATGGACCATGCATTGCTGCAGATGCAGGGCCTGCGCCGGGAGTTTCCTGCGGGCGACACCACGGTGGCGGTACTCAAGGACATAGACCTGACCATCGAGGCCGGCGAGATGGTGGCCATCGTCGGCGCCTCGGGCTCGGGCAAGTCCACGCTGATGAACATCCTCGGCTGCCTGGACCATCCGACCTCGGGCAGCTACCGCATCGCGGGCCGCGAGACCAGCGAGCTGGGGCCCGACGCGCTGGCCGCGCTGCGGCGCGAGCACTTCGGCTTCATCTTCCAGCGCTACCACCTGCTGCCCGACCTCACGGCCCAGGGCAATGTGGAGCTGCCCGCCGTCTACGCGGCCACACCGGCCGGCGAGCGGCATGCGCGCTCGGCCGCCCTGCTCGAACGCCTGGGCCTGGCCGACCGCATGCAGCACCGGCCGGGCCAGCTGTCGGGCGGGCAGCAGCAGCGCGTGTCCATTGCGCGTGCGCTGATGAACGGCGGCGCCGTCATCCTGGCCGACGAGCCCACGGGCGCGCTGGACAAGGCCAGCGGCGAGCAGGTCATGCGCATCCTGCAGGAGCTGCATGCCGACGGCCACACCATCATCCTGGTCACGCACGACATGGCCGTCGCCGCCCACGCCACGCGCGTGATCGAGATCAGCGACGGCGCCATCATTGCCGACCGGCGCAGCACCCCGCACGAAGCCAGGCCGCCCGTGGAGCCGGCATCCGGCGCGCGCCGGGCCTCCTGGCGCGGACTGTCGGACCGCTTTGGCGAGGCCCTGCGCATGGCCCTGCGCGCCATGAACGCCCACCGCCTGCGCACCTTCCTGACCATGCTGGGCATCATCATCGGCATCTCGGCCGTGGTCTCGGTGGTGGCGCTGGGGCGCGGTGCGCAGCAGCAGGTGATGAACCAGATCAGCGAGCTGGGCACGAACACGCTGGACATCTTCCCCGGCAAGGACTTCGGCGACACGCGCGCGGCCGCCATCGAGACCCTGGTCGCCGCCGACGCCCAGGCCCTGGCCGAGCAGCCCTACGTGGACAGCGCCACGCCCAATGTGTCGGTCGGCGTCACGGCGCTGTACCGCGAGAACGCGGCCACGGCCCAGGTGACGGGCGTGGGCTTCGAGCACTTTCGCGTGCGCGGCCTGCGCCTGGCATCGGGCCGCTTCTTCGACCAGCGCGACGTGGACCTGCACGCCCAGGTGGCGGTGATCGACCAGAAGACCGCCACCGCCCTGTTCCCCACCAACCCCAGCCCGCTGGGCGAGGTCGTGCTGCTGGGCCAGATGCCCGTGGAAATCGTCGGCGTGCTCCGGCCTGCGCAAAACAGCTTCGGCGGCTCCACGCCCACCTTCTTCGTGCCCTACACCGCAGCCGCCACGCGCCTGGTCGGCAAGTACCACCTGGACAGCATCACGCTGCGCATCAAGGACGCGGTGCCGGCCGAGATCGCGCAAAAGGCCGCCACCAGCCTGCTGACCGAGCGCCATGGCACCAAGGACTTCTTCATCTGGAACTCCGACCAGATCCGCCAGGCCATCACGCGCACCAGCACCACGCTGACGCTGCTGGTCTCGGCCATCGCCATGATTGCGCTGCTGGTGGGCGGCATCGGCGTGATGAACATCATGCTGGTGTCGGTGACCGAGCGCACGCGCGAGATCGGCGTGCGCATGGCCATCGGCGCGCGCCAGTCGGACATCCTTCAGCAGTTCCTGATCGAGGCCGTGCTGGTCTGCATCGTGGGCGGCATCCTGGGTGTCTCTCTGGCGCTGGGCCTGGGCCTGGCAGTGAGCCTGTCGGGCTCCAGCTTCCAGCTCTCGTTCTCGGCCGCCTCCATCGTGCTGGCCGTGGCCTGCTCCTCCCTCATCGGGATCGGCTTCGGCTTCCTGCCGGCGCGCAGTGCTGCGCGCCTCGACCCCGTACAGGCTCTATCGAGAGATTGACATGCATATGCTGAAGACCGGCGTGCTGGCATGCGCAGTGGCCCTGGCCGGCTGCGGCGCCATCACGCGCACAACCTACGAGGCGCCGCAGGTGGCGCTGCCCGCACAGTTCGAGCATGCGCAGCCATCGGCGGCCGCGCCTGCGCCCGAGGCATGGTGGCGCGCCTTCGGCGATCCGCGCCTGGATGCATGGATCGACATGGCCCTTGCGCGCAACCCCGACCTGGCAACGGCAGGCATCCGTGTGCGCCGCGCCGCGCTGCAGGCGCAGCTGGCGGGCCGCGCCCTGCTGCCGCAACCCGGCGGCACACTCAGCACCGGGG